>NZ_JBEXCW010000019.1:0-122380 GCF_040605435.1 Streptomyces sp. NPDC005574 | reverse complement strand
GGGGTGCGCGTCCGCACCCCGGGCCCCCGCCGGACCGCTGGTTCAGCGGCGCGCCGCCACCTCGGGGGACCGGCGCCTGCCGACCCTCTCCTTGACCAGGGCGACCGCGATCACGGCCGCCGCGACCAGCAGCGACAGCAGGACCGTCTCGCGTCCGTCGTGCTCGGTGTCGGTGAGCATGTAGCCCAGGACGAACACGATCAGCGCGGCCGTCGCCCAGGTCAGATACGGGTACAGCCACATCTTCACGACGAGCTTCTCCGGCGCCTCCGCCTGGATGATCTTCCGCATGCGCAGCTGCGAGAAGCAGATCACCAACCAGACGAACAGGGCCACCGCGCCACTGGAGTTGACGAGGAAGAGGAAGACGGAGTCGGGGAACCGGTAGTTGAAGAAGACGGCCACGAACCCGAACACGACGGACGCGAGGATCGCCGCCATCGGCACACCGCGGGAGTTGGTGCGCGCGAACACCTTCGGCGCGTCACCCCGCCGACCGAGCGAGAAGGCCATGCGGGAGGCCGTGTAGAGGCCGGAGTTGAGGCAGGACAGCACCGAGGTCAGCACGATGAAGTTCATGATCTGACCGGCGTGCGCGATGCCGAGGGAGTCGAGGGCGGCGACGTAGGAGCCCTTCTCCTTGATCGACGGGTCGTTCCACGGCAGCAGCGTGACGACGACCAGGATCGAGCCCAGGTAGAAGACGCCGATCCGCCAGATGATGCTGTTCGTCGACTTGGTGACGGCGCGCTGCGGGTCCTCGGACTCGCCGGCGGCCAGCGTGGCGATCTCGCTGCCCATGAAGGAGAAGACGACGAGCAGCACACCGGTCAGGATGGCGCCGGGGCCGTGCGGCAGGAAGCCGCCGTGGTCGGTGAGGTTGCCGAGCCCGGCCTTGTCGCTGTCGGCACCCGGCAGCACGCCGGCCACCGCGAGCGCGCCGACGACGATGAAGGCACCGATCGCCACGACCTTGATGCCGGCGAACCAGAACTCGAACTCGCCGTAGGAGCCCACGGAGACGAGGTTGGTGGCGGTCAGCACCACCATCACCAGGAGCGCCCACCCCCACTGCGGTACGGCGGGGATCCAGGACTCGAGGATCTTGGCGCCGGCGGTGGCCTCGACGGCCAGCACGACGACCCAGAAGAACCAGTACAGCCAGCCGATGGAGAAGCCGGCCCAGCGGCCGAGGGCCCGGTCGGCGTGTGCGGAGAAGGAGCCGGAGGTGGGGTTGGCCGCGGACATCTCGCCGAGCATGCGCATCACGAGGACGACGAGCGTGCCGACGAGCGCGTACGACAGGAGGATGCCGGGTCCGGCGGTGGCGATGCCGGAGCTGGACCCCACGAACAGACCGGCTCCGATGACACCGCCGATCGCGATCATCGACAGGTGACGGTTCTTGAGTCCCGCCTGGAGGCCGCCGTCGGGTTCGCCGGGGGCTCCTGGCGCGTGACCGGCCTGGGGGAGGGTCGGCTGCGTGGTCATGGACGGAATTCCTTTGCGCCGGGTGAGCTGTACTCCCGTACGAGCGGTGCACGGGTCGGTCCAGTGAATCGGAGGTAAATGAATTCGTGAACCTTTGAATCCAGATCGTTACTTGAGGTTTGCTTGAGGTTCCTTGGTGTTGCCGAGTAATGTCTGGGTCCGCCCCCGGAGCTGCTGCCCGGAAACAGACATGTCACACTCGGACCATGCGTGTGTATCTCGGTTCCGACCATGCCGGCCTCGAACTCAAGAACCACCTCGTGGAATGGCTCGAAGCGGCCGGCCATGACCCCGTGGACTGCGGTCCGCACATCTACGACGCCCAGGACGACTACCCGCCGTTCTGCCTCCGCGCCGCCGAGCGGACCGCCGCGGACCCGGACGCCCTCGGCATCGTGATCGGCGGCTCCGGCAACGGCGAGCAGATCGCGGCGAACAAGGTGAAGGGCGTGCGCGCGGCGCTGGCCTGGAGCGAGGAGACCGCCTCCCTCGGCCGGCAGCACAACAACGCCAACGTCGTCGCGGTGGGCGCGCGCATGCACACGCGGGAAGAGGCGACGAAGTTCGTCGAGACCTTCCTCGCCACCCCGTTCTCGGGCGACGAGCGCCACATCCGCCGTATCGACATGCTCTCGGCGTACGAGACGACGGGCGACCTGCCCCCGATCCCGGCCCACCACCCGCAGCGGTAACAGCACGAACAGGCCCGCCCGTCGGCGACCAGGACGGGCGGGGCGTTCGGCGGGAAAGGACAGAGCCAGGTGCCAGAGGGGCACACGATCCACCGGCTCGCGCAGGACTACTCGGCGCGCTTCGCCGGCCGGCCCACGCGGGTGACGAGCCCCCAGGGCAAGTTCACCGACGCGGCGGCCCTCCTGGACGGCCACGCGCTGAGCGCCGCCGACGCCCACGGCAAGCACCTGTTCCTGGGCTTCCGGGACGCCGACTGGATCCACATCCACCTCGGCCTCTTCGGCAAGGTCACCTTCGGCCCGGCCCCCGCGCCGCCGCCCACCGACACCGTCCGGCTGCGCCTGGCCGACACCGCGTCCTACGTCGACCTCCGCGGCCCCACCACCTGCGCCCTGATCACGGACGCCGAGAAGGACGCGATACACGCCCGCCTCGGCCCCGACCCGCTGCGCCCGGACGCCGACCCGGGAGCGGCCCACCGCAGGATCTCCCGCAGCCGTACGACGATCGCCGCCCTGCTGATGGACCAGAAGGTCATCGCGGGCGTGGGCAACGTCTACCGCGCCGAGGTCCTCTTCCGGCACGGCATCGACCCCTACCGCGCCGGCCGCGACCTCACGGCGGCCGAGTGGGAGGCGATCTGGGCCGACCTGGTCGATCTCATGCGCGAGGGGGTCCGCAACAACCGCATCGACACCGTCCGCCCGGAACACACCCCGGAGGCGATGGGCCGCCCGCCGCGCGTCGACGACCACGGCGGCGAGGTCTACGTCTACCGCAGGGCGAATGGGCCCTGCCACATCTGTGGGGGTGAGATCCGCACCGCCGATCTCGCCGCCCGCAACCTCTTCTGGTGCCCCACCTGCCAGCGGACCTGACCGGGCGCCGGCCCGGCCGCCGTCAGAAGCCGTGCGGCAGCCAGGGCGCCACCGCCGACCCGAACCCGAGGGCCGCCTCAGCCAACGCGCCCTGCCGCAGCTCCCGCACCAGTCCGGCGGCGCCCAGCGCGGCCAGACTCACCCCGCCGAGATAGGCCGCGCCCAACTCCCGCACGGACAGGGCGAGATCGGCGGCGTCCTCGGTGCGCTCGCAGGACGCCCCCTTCGCGTCCCCGGTCAGCCGCCAACGCCCCGCGTTCCAGGGGCAGAAGGCGTCCTCGACCTCCAACACGACGTCCACCGGCGCCTGATAGGTACGCGCCCGCAGCGCCGCCCCGACCTCCACCAGCCGCACGTACAGCGAGTCCCGCACCAGCAGCGAGCACCGCCGTATGTCGGACACCAAATGGTGCCAGGGCTCGTCCACCGGGCGCCGCCGGGTGTCGATCGCCGAGGTCAGGTCGATGTCGAACAGGAACCGCCACAGCGCCGCGTGCGCCGCCGGGTCCAGCGCCTCCACGTCCTGCGCGACCACCGTGCCCTTCGGTCCCGCGGGCTCCCAGTCCGCCTTGACCCGGAAGCGCGCGTACCCCACGACCTCGCCGTCCCGCTCGGCGACCACGCACTGCAGCGGCGAGGCCCCGTCCCGGCCGCTCTCCGGGTCCAGCACCCACAGCCGCTCCCAGCCCGGATTCCGCGCCACCATGCCCGGCCGCCCCGACACCAGCCGCGCGTACACCGCCTCGCACGCCTCCAGCGCGTCGGCGGGCGCCGCGTACCGCAGCCGTACGTCGTCGGTGCCGGGCGGCACGGTCAGCCGGACCCGGTCGGTGTCGATCCGCGCGTTGACGTGCCGCGTGGCCGCGCCGTACCCGAAGCGGCCGTAGATCGCGGGCTCGGAGGCCGTCAGCACCGCCAGCGGCTCGCCCCAGGACCGTACGTCGTCCAACTGCCGCCGCATCAGGGACCGCAGCACACCGCGCCGCCGGTGGGTGGCCGCCACGCTCACCATGGTCACGCCCGCCGCGGGCACCGGGGCGCCGCCGGGCACGGTCAGCCGGAAGCGGAACGCCCCCGCCGTACCCACGCACGCGTCGCCGTCCCAGACACCGAGGGACCGGTCGATCTCGGTCAGGTCGCGGAACACGGCCCGTTCCTCGGCCGCCTCCGGGACGCCGCCGAAGCCTCGGATCAGGCTGTCGTACCACTCGTCCCATTCGTCCCGCCGCAGTACCCGCATCTCAGTCCCCATGGACCATGCTTAGCAGGGCATTGCGGGACGAGCGAGCCAATTTCGCCTTGGGGGCGGCGCGACGGCATTCTGTGAAGTTCACTGTGAGTTGAGCCTCGGACGGGGGACAAGTGGGACCTCCCGTGCCAAGAACCTGGTCCGATGGATAGGGTCCCGAACTAATGGCAGCAGGACGAGAGCGGCGCGCGGAAGCCGACACGTTCACGGCCCGGTTGAAGATGCAATGGCACCGGGCTCGCGTCGGGCTGCGCAGAAGTGCCGTCGACTACTTCCGCGGGGACGGTTCGGACTGGGTCGCACTGGCCGGTCTGCTGATCACCGTGCCCGTGATCACGGCCACCACGCTCGCGAACTCGGTGTGGTGCTCCCCGGCCGCGCTCGTCCTGCCGATCGTCGCGGGCGGCCTGGTGCTGCGCCCCGCGAGCCTGCTCGGCCTGTACGCGGCCGCGGCCACGGCACTGATCGTGGAGTCGGTGCGACTGGGCCCGTACACCGAGGGGCCCTCGCGGGTCACCCCCGGCGTGGTGCTCGTCGTCGCCGCCTGCGGCTTCTTCGGCCTGCTCATCGCCCAGTTCCGCAGCCGGGTCGGCGTGCCCTGGCGGCGCGGCGGCACCATGCTGTTCGACCTGCGGGAACGCATCCGCGTCCAGAGCAAGCTGCCGCAGCTCCCGCACGGCTGGCACCGGGAGATGGCGCTGCGGCCGGCGGGCGGCCAGTCCTTCTCCGGCGACTTCGTCGTCGCCGCCCGGACCAACGGCGGGCGCACGATGGAGGTCGTGCTGACCGACGTGTCCGGCAAGGGCATGGACGCGGGCTCCCGCGCCCTGCTGCTGTCCGGCGCCTTCGGCGGCCTGCTGGGCTCCCTGCCGCCGCACGCCTTCCTACCGGCCGCGAACGGCTACCTGCTCCGCCAGGACTGGGACGAGGGCTTCGCGACCTCCATCCACCTCGTCCTCGACCTCGACTCCGGCGACTACGAGCTCTACTCCGCCGGCCATCCGCCGGGGCTCCAGCTCAGCGCGGGCAGCGGTCGCTGGGAGGAGAAGGCCGCCGACGGCCCGCTCCTCGGTGTGTACGACGGCGCCCAGTTCGACCCGGTGAAGGGCTCGCTCCGCCCGGGCGACGTGTTGATGCTGTTCACGGACGGACTGGTGGAGACGTCCGAGCGGGACATCGTCGAGGGCATCGACCGCCTCACCGGCGAGGCCGACCGCTATGTCGCCGGCGGCTTCCACGGCGCGGCCTGGCATCTGATCGAGGCGGTGGCCAAGGACGTCAACGACGACCGGGCGCTGCTGCTGATCTGCCGGGAGGGCCCCACGGCCCAGGCGGCGCCCCGCTGAGACGCGGGGCGCCCCGCCGATCCCCGCGGTGCCCCGCCGGGCCACACTGGCCGGGTGACGCACACCCCGCGGCTGACCCTGGCCGAAGTAGAGGCCACGGCCCGCGCCGCCCACCAGGGCCAGACCGACAAGGCCGGACGGCCGTACGCCGAACACCTCCGGGCCGTCGCGGGGGGCGTACGGGAGCGCGGCGGCGACGACGAGCAGATCGCGGCGGCCTGGCTGCACGACGCCGTCGAGGACCACGCGCTCACCGAGCGGTGGCTGGGCGAGGCCGCCCTGAGCCGCCGTACGAAGGACATCGTGCTGGCCCTCACCAAGCGGGCGGGGGAGCCGCCCGAGGCGTACGCCGGGCGCATCCGCGCGACACCGGGCGCTCTCCTGGTCAAGCAGGCCGACCTCGCGCACAACGCGGACCCGGCGCGCCTCGCCGTCCTCGACGAGCCCACCCGGAAACGACTGACCGAGAAGTACGCACGGATGCGCGCACTCCTCGGTCTGTGACGGACGACGCGTAGCGGGGCCCTGCCGTTCTCCGGGAGCCGGCGGCCGGAGAGCTCCTCGGCGACTCCTAGGCGTCGACCTTCGCGCGGTCCGTCCGCCGGTCGCCGGGGCCGGTGCCGCCGGGCCCCTGCTCCCGCCTCTCGCGTTCGCGGGCCAGTTCGGCGGGATCCGGCCGGAAGGCCCACGCCATCCTCGGCTCCATCGCGAACCGGAAGACCCGCTGCACGGGCCGGGTGCACAGCAGGGTGACCGCGGTCGCGGCGAGCGCCGTCACGGCGATCTCACCGAGCGGCCGGTGCAGCGAGGGGTGGTCGAACCAGCCCGCGAAGTCGGCGCCCTTGATGAGGAAGCCGTGCAGCAGATAGCCGTAGAGCGTGCCCGCGCCGAGCGCGGTGAACCACATGGTGCGGCCCGGCACCCAGGCGAAGAAGCAGGCGGTCAGCAGCAGCGAGCAGCCGAACATCGCCAGCGCCATGACCGGCCCGACCCACCAGGGCGCTCCCAACTCCTGTGCGGCGTCGCGGTGGTAGAACCAGGCCGTGTTCATGCGCGGCACCGCCCACCAGCCGACGGCCAGCGCGAGCGCGAACACCGGCACGGCCACGATCCGCATCGCGCGCCGGCGCACCAGCCGGAAGTGCTCGGGCTTCAGGCACAGGCCGAGCACGAAGTACGGCAGGAACTGCAGCACCCGCTGGAGGTCGAGGTCGTCGCCGATGTCCGGTGTGACCGTCGCCAGCATCGCCACGCCGAGCGCCAGCGGCAGCGGATACCGCACCAGTTTCCAGACGGGCACGGTCAGCCGCCAGACGAACAGCGCCACCAGGAACCAGGTCAGGTACCAGGGGTCGAGGAGGCTGATCTCCTGGTGCGGATCGTGGTCGGCGAAGCGTTTGAAGAGCGGGTAGGCGGTCTCGAAGACGACGTACGGCACGGCGACGCCGGTGATCAGGCGCTTCAGCCGGTCGGGACGCATGTCGAAGCTGCGCGAGAAGAAGCCGGAGATGATGATGAACGCCGGCATGTGGAAGCTGTAGACGACCGTGTACAGCCCTTCGAGGATCCGGCTGTCCCCCTTCAGGGGCTCCCAGGAGTGCCCCATGGCGACGAGCACGATCGCCAGGTACTTCGCGTTGTCGAAGAACGCGTCGCGCGCTCTGCCCGGTGTGCCCGCTGTGTCCGGTCTGTTCGGCCGGTCCTCCGCGCCCTGCCCGCCGCGCGGCGAGCGCGGACTCGGCACTCCGTCCGCCGGCGGACGCGCCGGGGGGAGCGGGCTTCGGGTGTGACCGTGCGGTCGCGGCGAGTTCGTCACAGACCCTCCCGACGGAAACCGGGGGAGAGGATCAGGGACCTCGCTGCGCGTTCGGGGGACGGGGCGGCGTGGAACATCTGAGGCACCCTAGCGTTCGCTGTGGGTTTCCGTAAAACCCTCGACGTCATTCCTGTTTATTCGCTGCGCATACCCCGGATTTACAGAAGTCGGCGCCGGTCGCGGGGTGATGGGTGCCACATTCGGGGATACCCGATCGGCTGAGCGCAGGCATACGTATTGTCATGATTCATCACGACCAAAGGGTGCATAAACTAACCATTCACCACAGTGTTCGACACCGCCTCGACGTGCCTGCACGGGCAATTCGAATTACCTGCGTACAGGGTGTGTGGACACGGAAACGATCCCGGTGAATTCTCTGTGCGGGCCCGCCCTCCAAATGGCGTACGACACCTGGTCGCGGAGTCCGGTGGGGAGGGTCCGAGGGTGCGGATCCGAACAGAGACGGTCAACGATGTGTCACGCGCCGCATAGGCGAGCCCTGTTGGTGGCACGATGGTTCTGGCGGGGGTGCACGGGGTTGCGTCCCCGGGCCGGGAGAGCGGACCGACCGAGGGTGTGATCAGTTGTGGCCATTTCACTGTCTGTGGTGCTGCTGTTGGCGATCATCCTGGTGGTGTTGCTCCGGGGAGGTTCCATCAAGGCGGGCCCCGCCGTGGTCGCCGTCCTGTTCGGCTTCTTCCTCGCCTCGACGGGCATGGCGGACGACATCCAGCGCTTCCTGGACTCGATAGCCGAGACCCTCAACTCGATCCAGTTCTAGCCCCGCGGCTCCCTTTCTCTCCGAAATAGGGACGAAAGCCGCGCACAGGTCTCATCGAGGTCCCCTCAAGGTCGCACGAAGAACTCCGGCCCGATCCTTGGGAGGACCGGGCCGGAGGTCTTTCGGAGGCTTACCTCACCGCTCTGCGACACCCGTCCTACTCCTCCGGTTCCCACGCGCGGAGCAGGTCGAACAAGCCTGCGTCTCCGTCGATCCGCAGGGAGTCCGCCGGGATACGGTCGTACAGGAAGAGGACCAGCTCACTGGCCGTGCCGCGGACGGAGACGCCGGCCTGGTTCGGGCCTTCCTCGGCAGCGGCGACAGGCGTCGTGCCGGGCGCGGGGATACGGGCGGAGCGTGCGCCGTCGCCGTCGACCGTGAGGCGCCAGGACCGGCCCTCACCGGCGTGGAAGTCGAAGGCAGTGGGCCTGTGCGGCCAGGCACTCGTCGTCGCGACGCAGGTGAACAGGAACTCCTCGACACCGTCGAGTGCCACCTCGTCCGGCAGCGGCTCCGGGGCACCCACGGTGACCTGGGCGTCGTAGGTGTGCACCGCCATCTGCTGGAGCTGGTGCCGGGCGACGGCGCCGCAGGTCCGCGGCGACTGGGACGCCCCCCACCACGTCCAGCAACCGCGATCCGGGCCGGCCTCCCGCAGCGCGTCCAGCAACTCCTGCGTCGACGCGGCCAACCAAGCGGTCACGGCCTCGCGCTCCCGAGGCGCAGCCGGGGCGCCCTCCGGGACGGACTTGGCCGGAGCAGGCCCTGCCGCGACGGTGGCGGCCCAGGCGCGGCGCCCCTCGCCGATGTGCTGCACCAGATCGAACAGCGTCCACTCGGGGCAGGTCGGCACCTGCACGTCGAGGCTGGGCGCGGAGGCTACCGCGGCGCGGAAGGCGGTCGACCGTTCGTCGATCAGTCGCAACAGAACGGGGAACGCGAGTGTCGTTGTCACGTGGACTCCCTATCACCGCGTTCCGGCAATCGGACAGCGATTTTCACAGCCGACGCGGCGAGCGCGCGGCACGGGCCGGGCGCCCTCAGGGACACGCCGGACTGAACACAGTCCCGGGAAACGATCAGGGCCAGGCGGAGGAATCATCCTCTGACCTGGCCCTGAGCCGTATGGAGCGGGCGACGGGAATCGAACCCGCGTAGCTAGTTTGGAAGACTAGGGCTCTACCATTGAGCTACGCCCGCACGGTACGCACCGCGGTCGGGTGATCGCGGCGGCACTGAACGCATCGTAGCGGGTCGCCCCCTCTGGTCGCACACCCCGTTTCCGCCGGACCGGTGCCCGGCGTGGGGCTCGCGCAATGCGGCGGTCCCGTCGCCCGGGGGCATGTACCCTACGTCTCGCACCAGACGGGGTGTGGCGCAGCTTGGTAGCGCGTCCGCTTTGGGAGCGGAAGGCCGTGGGTTCAAATCCCGCCACCCCGACCACACGACGACTCCCGGACAGGGAGCGGCCGTCTCCGGCCAGGGAGCGGCAGGTCCCGGCCAACTCCGGTCATCCGCGCTCCTCGCGGGTCACTCGCGCGGCCACCTCGGGTGATCGCCTTTGGGGCGTGTCCCCGCTGCCGTTACTATGCAAGCTGCACGCCCGTGTGAGTCATCCACTTGAAGTCCTCCGGGCTGCTAAGTCCGCCGGGCCGGTCTGGTCCCGGCAGAAACCCAGATGTCAGCCACAAGGAGACCGAACCGTGAAGAGCGCCGTGGAGACCCTGAACCCGACTCGGGTTCGGCTCACTGTCGAGGTGCCCTTCGAGGAGCTCAAGGACAGCCTCGACGCGGCGTACAAGAAGATCAACCAGCAGGTCACGGTGAAGGGCTTCCGGAAGGGCAAGATCCCGGCGCGCGTCATCGACCAGCGGTTCGGCCGCGGTGCGGTCCTGGAGGAGGCGGTCAACGACGCGCTTCCGAAGTTCTACACCGAGGCCGTCAACGGGGCCGAGCTCAACGTCCTGGGCCAGCCCGAGGTCGACATCACGGAGCTGAAGGACGGCGAGACGCTGAACTTCACCGCCGAGGTCGACATCCGTCCGGCCATCGAGATCCCGGACTACTCCGGCATCGAGGTCGAGGTCGACGCGGTCGAGGTCAGCGACGAGGACATCGAGAAGTCGGTCGAGCAGCTCCGTGAGCGCTTCGCCTCGACCTCCCCGGTCGAGCGCGCCGCCGCCGACGGCGACGTCGTCACCATCGACCTGGAGGCCAAGGTCGACGGCGAGGTCCTGGAGGACGGCATCGCCAGCGGTGTCTCGTACACCATCGGCTCCGGCGAGCTCCTCGAGGGCATCGACGAGGCCGTGAAGGGCCTGGAGGCCGGTGGCGAGACCACCTTCACCTCCGAGCTCAAGGGCGGCTCGGCGGCCGGCAAGGAGGCCGAGGTCACCGTCAAGGTCACCCAGGTCGCCTCCCGTGAACTGCCCGAGCTGGACGACGAGTTCGCGCAGCTCGCCTCCGAGTTCGACACCCTCGAGGAGCTCCGCGCGGACAGCCGCAAGCGCCTGGAGAACATGAAGCAGTACGACCAGGCCACGCAGGCCCAGGAGCGCGTCCTGGACAAGCTGCTGGAACTGGTCGAGGTCCCGGTCCCCGAGAAGCTGCTCGAGGAAGAGATCAACACCCGCAAGCACAACCTCGAGCACCACCAGCTCGGTCAGATGGGCCTCGACCTCCCCAAGTACCTGGAGATCCAGGGCAAGACGGAGGAGGAGTTCGAGACCGAGACGCGCGAGGCGGCGGTCAAGGGCATCAAGACGCAGTTCGTCCTGGACGAGCTCGTCAACAAGGAGAAGCTGAACGTCAACCAGGAGGAGCTCACCGAGCACCTCATGCGGCGCGCGGCCTCCTCCGGCATGTCCCCCGACCAGTTCGCCCAGGCGGTCGTCGAGGGCGGCCAGGTTCCGCTCCTGGTCGGCGAGGTCGCCCGCGGCAAGGCCCTGGCCGTCGTGGTCGAGTCCGCCACGGTCAAGGACACCAACGGCGAGGTCATCGACCTGGACGACGACGAGGACGAGACCGACGAGTCGGCCGCGGCCGCCTCCGAGGACGCCCCGGTCACCGAGGATGCCCCGGCCGACGCCGCCGAGGAGAAGACCGAGGGCTGAGCCCACGGCGCCCAGCAAGCCGTCAGGAGGGCCCCGGGAGCGTGTCACGCCCCCCGGGGCCCTCCCGTCGTAGGGCGAGGCGGCCCGACGCTCCGCGGGCGGCGCAGGACCCCGCGCGCTGCCCCGCGGCCGCCCGGCGGCACGGCCCGGTACGAACGGCCGTGCCCACCGGAGTGACATGCGCTGACAGCGAACAGTTACCTCTGCGGGATTCACCGGAGGGACCTGCGCGTTAGGGTCCATGAATACGAGGGCAGGGGAGTCCCCGAGCCCCCGGCAGTACACGTGAGACGGCCCGGCGCCGTCAGAAGACGAGCAGGTGGATACGTGACGAATCTGATGCCCTCCGCCGCCGGCGACCCCTCAATCGGTGGTGGCCTCGGCGACCAGGTCTACAACCGGCTGCTCAACGAGCGGATCATCTTCCTCGGCCAGGCGGTCGACGACGACATTGCCAACAAGATCACCGCGCAGTTGCTGCTCCTTGCCGCGGCCGACCCCGACAAGGACATCAACCTCTACATCAACAGCCCGGGCGGCTCGATCACGGCCGGCATGGCGATCTACGACACCATGCAGTTCATCAAGAACGACGTGGTGACCATCGCCATGGGCCTCGCCGCCTCGATGGGCCAGTTCCTGCTCAGCGCGGGTACGCCCGGCAAGCGCTTCGCGCTTCCGAACGCCGAGATCCTGATCCACCAGCCCTCCGCCGGCCTCGCCGGTTCCGCGTCGGACATCAAGATCCACGCCGAGCGGCTGCTGCACACCAAGAAGCGCATGGCGGAGCTCACCTCCCAGCACACCGGTCAGTCGTTCGAGCAGATCACGCGCGACTCCGACCGCGACCGCTGGTTCGACGCCGAAGAGGCCAAGGAATACGGCCTCATCGACCACGTCATCACGAGGGCCGTCAACATGCCGGGCGGCGGCGGCACCGGGGCCTGACCCCCGGCCCGGGGACCCGACGGCCCCCGAGCAGCCCCAGCCGACCGTTTCAGCCCCTAGGAGACAGACAGTGAACGACTTCCCCGGCAGCGGCCTGTACGACCGCTCACGCGCCGAGTACACGGGTCCCTCGGCGGAGTCCCGTTACGTCATCCCGCGCTTCGTCGAGCGCACCTCGCAGGGCGTGCGCGAGTACGACCCGTACGCGAAGCTCTTCGAGGAGCGCGTGATCTTCCTCGGCGTCCAGATCGACGACGCCTCCGCCAACGACGTCATGGCGCAGCTGCTGTGCCTGGAGTCGATGGACCCCGACCGGGACATCTCGGTCTACATCAACAGCCCCGGCGGCTCCTTCACGGCGCTGACCGCGATCTACGACACGATGCAGTTCGTCAAGCCGGACATCCAGACGGTCTGCATGGGCCAGGCGGCCTCCGCCGCCGCGATCCTGCTCGCGGCCGGTACGCCCGGCAAGCGGATGGCGCTGCCGAACGCCCGCGTGCTGATCCACCAGCCCTACAGCGAGACCGGCCGCGGTCAGGTCTCCGACCTGGAGATCGCCGCCAACGAGATCCTCCGGATGCGCGCGCAGCTCGAGGACATGCTGGCCGAGCACTCGACCACGCCGATCGAGAAGATCCGCGAGGACATCGAGCGCGACAAGATCCTCACGGCCGAGGAAGCCCTGTCGTACGGCCTGATCGACCAGATCATCTCCACCCGGAAGTTGAACAACGCCGCGGTGAAGTAACTCGGGAGCATGTATTGTCTGCCGCCCCTTGGCCGGGCTCGACACGCTGCACGT
Organism: Streptomyces sp. NPDC005574; assembly: GCF_040605435.1. Classification (NCBI taxonomy): domain Bacteria; kingdom Bacillati; phylum Actinomycetota; class Actinomycetes; order Kitasatosporales; family Streptomycetaceae; genus Streptomyces; species Streptomyces sp. NPDC005574. Next base: position 109,257 of record NZ_JBEXCW010000019.1, on the reverse strand, counting down.
CGAAGTGAACCGCGCCAAGGGGGGCCCGAACGGGGGGCCCGGCAAGGTACCGTCGGACATAAGGCAGCACCAGGAGCCGCTGGACCTAGGCGTCTCCCAGGCGAAGGGGAAGCACACCGTGGCACGCATCGGTGACGGCGGCGATCTGCTCAAGTGCTCGTTCTGCGGCAAGAGCCAGAAGCAGGTCAAGAAGCTCATCGCAGGGCCCGGTGTCTACATCTGCGACGAGTGCATCGATCTCTGCAACGAGATCATCGAGGAAGAACTCGCGGAGACGAGCGAGGTCCGCTGGGAGGAACTCCCCAAGCCCCGTGAGATCTACGAGTTCCTCGAGGGGTACGTCGTGGGCCAGGAGGCCGCCAAGAAGGCGCTCTCGGTCGCGGTGTACAACCACTACAAGCGGGTCCAGGCCGGGGAGAACGGCGGCGCCCAAGGCCGCGACGACGCCATCGAGCTGGCGAAGTCCAACATCCTCCTGCTGGGCCCCACGGGCTCCGGCAAGACACTCCTCGCCCAGACACTGGCACGCATGCTCAACGTCCCGTTCGCCATCGCCGACGCGACCGCGCTCACCGAGGCGGGATACGTCGGCGAGGACGTCGAGAACATCCTGCTCAAGCTGATCCAGGCGGCGGACTACGACGTCAAGAAGGCCGAGACCGGGATCATCTACATCGATGAGATCGACAAGGTCGCCCGCAAGAGCGAAAACCCCTCCATCACCCGGGACGTGAGCGGCGAGGGCGTGCAGCAGGCACTGCTGAAGATCCTGGAGGGCACCACGGCCTCGGTGCCGCCGCAGGGCGGACGCAAGCACCCGCACCAGGAGTTCATCCAGATCGACACGACGAACGTGCTGTTCATCGTGGGCGGTGCCTTCTCGGGTCTGGAGAAGATCATCGAGTCCCGGGCCGGCGCCAAGGGCATCGGCTTCGGCGCGACGATCCGCTCCAAGCGGGAACTCGAGGCCAAGGACCAGTTCGAGGACATCATGCCGGAGGACCTGGTCAAGTTCGGGATGATCCCCGAGTTCATCGGCCGGCTCCCCGTCATCACCTCGGTCCACAACCTGGACCGCGAGGCGCTGCTCCAGATCCTCGTCGAGCCGCGCAACGCGCTGATGAAGCAGTACCAGCGTCTGTTCGAACTCGACGGTGTGGAGCTGGACTTCGAGCGCGAGGCGCTGGAGGCCATCGCCGACCAGGCCATCCTCCGGCAGACCGGCGCCCGCGGCCTGCGCGCCATCATGGAGGAGGTCCTCATGTCGGTGATGTACGAGGTCCCCTCCCGCAAGGACGTGGCCCGCGTCGTCATCACGGCGGACGTCGTTCACTCCAACGTGAACCCCACGCTGATCCCGCGGGACGCCCGCCCCGGCCGGGGCCCGGGCGAGCAGAAGACCGCCTAGCGGCACCACGCACGCGGAAGGGGCCCCGGTCGCTCGACCGGGGCCCCTTCCGCGTCCGGTGCGTCAGGCCTTGACGCGCACGTCGTTGCGGACCTTGGCGGTCAGCGCCGCCGCGTCCGCGATCGAGGTGCTCTTGCCGGCGGCGAGGCCGGCGATGTCGAACGACAGCACGTAGGCCAGGGTGCTGTGGTCCCCCCAGATGCAGAACGGCATCCGCGTGGTCTTGCCCGACTGGCTGCTCTCGATGCTCTGGCACTTCATGATGCCGTCGGAGAACCCGGCGGGGGTGACCTCCTGCGGGCTGCCGACGAGCTTGCCGTCGGAGGACGAACCGTTCTTGGCGTCCTTCTGCATCTGCGCGAACATCGCGTCGACGACCTTCTCCGGGTCGTCGATCGTGCCGTACACGCCGGCGAAGCCGAGGCTCTTGCCGGTAAGGCCCGACCCCGAGGCGTAACCCGCGCTGACGTCCTTGGGGTTCTTCACCCCCCAGGACTCGGTGTCCTTCAGGTCCTTGTCGCTGAGCCCGCCCGCCGAGTCCTGGTCGGACTTCTTGTACGTGCCGTTCAGGATCGTCGCCGGCGCGATCAGCTTGTGCGCCCCGTCGTTGGCGACGCTGCCCGAGCCGCTTCCGCTCCCGCCCAGGAGGAGCGCCGCGCCCACGGCTATCGCGGCCACCACCGCGACCGCGCCGATGATCAGGCCCGTCTTCTTCTTGCCGCCGCCCGGCGCGGGCGGCTGCGGAACGCCGTACGGCTGCTGGCCGTAGGGCGGGGTCTGCGGCGGGACGCCCTGCTGCGGCTGCTGCGGGTAGCCGTAGCCGGGCTGGGCGGGCGGGGGAGCCTGCTGCGGGTAGCCGTAACCGGGCTGGGGAGCCTGCGGCGGCTGCTGGCCGTAAGGCCCCGGCTGACCGTACGGTCCGGGCTGCTGGGGCTGCCCGCCGTACGGGCCCGGTTGGTTGTGACTCATTCCTGGGTTCCCCTCCAGATGCTTATGTGTTCCTGACATCCTGGCGCAGGGGCGCGGTGGGGCACGCGGCGGGGGCCGCACCGTTACACAGGAATCACGTTTCGGGACTGCCCCGTGACACCCCTAAACTGACCCCGTGACCGAGAACGCTCAGCAGCAGCCATCAGCGCCCGAGACCGAACTGCCGACCCAGTACGCGCCGGCCGACGTAGAGGGGCCGCTGTACGAGCGCTGGGTGGAGCGGGGTTACTTCGAGGCGGACGCGAAGAGCGACAAGCCGCCTTTCACCGTCGTCATCCCGCCGCCGAACGTCACCGGCAGCCTGCACCTCGGGCACGCCTTCGAGCACACCCTCATCGACGCCCTCACCCGCCGCAAGCGCATGCAGGGGCACGAGACGCTGTGGCAGCCCGGCATGGACCACGCCGGCATCGCCACGCAGAACGTCGTCGAGCGGGAACTCGGCAAGGAGGGCAAGTCCCGGCACGACCTGGGCCGTGAGGCGTTCGTCGAGCGTGTCTGGCAGTGGAAGGACGAGTCGGGCGGGCAGATCTCCGGCCAGATGCGGCGCCTCGGTGACGGTGTCGCGTGGTCGCGTGAGCGCTTCACCATGGATGAGGGCCTGTCCCAGGCCGTCCAGACCATCTTCAAGCGGCTCTACGACGACGAGTTGATCTACCGCGCCGAGCGCATCATCAACTGGTGCCCGCGCTGTCTCACCGCGATCTCCGACATCGAGGTCGAGTACCAGGACGACGACGGCGAGCTCGTCTCCATGAAGTACGGCGACGGGGACGAGACCATCGTCGTCGCCACCACGCGCGCCGAGACCATGCTCGGTGACACGGCGGTCGCCGTCCATCCCGGCGACGAGCGGTACAAGCACCTGGTGGGCAAGCTCATCAGGCTGCCGCTGACCAACCGTTCCATCCCGGTCGTCGCCGACGAGCACGTCGACCCCGAGTTCGGCACGGGTGCCGTCAAGGTCACCCCGGCCCACGACCCGAACGACTTCGAGATCGGCCGGCGCCACGACCTGCCCGCCATCACGGTCATGGACGAGCACGCCGTCATCACCGTCCCCGGCCCCTTCCAGGGCCAGGACCGCCTCGAAGCCCGGTCCGCGATCGTCGCCGCGCTGCGCGCCGAGGGCCGGATCGTCGCCGAGAAGCGGCCCTACGTCCACTCGGTCGGCCACTGCTCGCGCTGCAAGACCACCATCGAGCCGCGGCTGTCCATGCAGTGGTGGGTCAAGGTCGGCCCGCTGGCGAAGGCGGCCGGCGACGCCGTCCGCGACGGCCGGGTCAGGATCCACCCGCAGGAGATGGAGAAGCGCTACTTCGACTGGGTCGACAACCTCCACGACTGGTGCATCTCGCGACAGTTGTGGTGGGGCCACCGCATCCCCGTCTGGTACGGCCCGAACGGCGAGACCGTCTGTGTCGGCCCCGACGACGAGGCGCCCACCGGCGACGGCTGGCACCAGGACACCGACGTCCTCGACACCTGGTTCTCCTCCGGCCTGTGGCCCTTCTCCACCCTCGGCTGGCCCGAACAGACCGAGAGCCTCGCGAAGTTCTACCCGAACTCCGTCCTGGTCACCGGCTACGACATCCTCTTCTTCTGGGTCGCCCGGATGATGATGTTCGGTCTCTACGCGATGGACGGCACCCCGCCGTTCCACACCATCGCCCTGCACGGCATGGTCCGCGACCAGTTCGGCAAGAAGATGTCCAAGTCCTTCGGCAACGCGGTCAACCCGCTGGACTGGATGGACAAGTACGGCTCCGACGCGCTGCGTTTCACCCTGGCGCGCGGCGCCAACCCGGGCGTCGACGTGCCGATCGGCGAGGACTGGGTCCAGGGCTCCCGCAACTTCGCCAACAAGATCTGGAACGCCACCCGCTTCGCCCTGATGAACGGCGCGACGGTCGAGGGCCCGCTGCCGTACGCCTCCGCGATGTCGGCGACGGACCGCTGGATCCTGTCCCGCCTCAACTCCGTCGTCGCCGAAGTCGACGCGTTCTACGAGGACTTCCAGTTCGCGAAGCTCTCCGACGCGCTGTTCCACTTCGCCTGGGACGAGGTCTTCGACTGGTACGTCGAGCTGTCCAAGACGACGTTCCAGGCGGGCGGCGAGCCCGCCGAGGTCAGCAAGCGGGTCCTCGGCGAGGTCCTCGACGTGACCCTGAGGCTGCTGCACCCGGTCGTCCCCTTCGTCACCGAGACGCTGTGGACGACGCTGACCGGCGGCGAGTCGGTCGTCATCGCCGAGTGGCCGGCCGACTCGGGCTTCCGGGACGCGGCGGCCGAGCAGGAGATCCAGAGCCTCCAGTCGGTGATCACCGAGGTCCGCCGCTTCCGCGCCGACCAGGGCCTCCAGCCCGGCCAGCGGGTTCCGGCCCGGCTGGACCTGGGCGGCACCGCGCTCGCCCCGCACGAGGCGGCTATCCGCCAGCTGTTGCGGCTCCAGCCGGAGGGCGAGGAGTTCTCGGCCACGGCGACCCTGCCGGTCGCCGGCGCGACGGTGGCGCTCGACCTGTCCGGGACGATCGACGTGGCCGCCGAGCGCAAGCGGCTGGCGAAGGACCTCGCCGCCGCGGAGAAGGAGAAGGCGCAGGCGGACGGGAAGCTCGGCAACGAGGCGTTCCTCGCCAAGGCACCGGACAACGTGGTCGAGAAGATCCGCACGCGGCTGGCGAAGGCGGAGGCGGACATGGTGCGGATCGCCGCGCAGCTGGAGCGGCTGCCGCAGTCGTAAACGGGGGTGCGGGGTCGCGGCCCCGCACCCGCTGCTGGGGGCTGCCGCCCCCAGGCCCCCGCTTCGGCCCTGAACGGGCCTCGTCCTCAAACGCCGGACGGGCTGAAGGATCAGCCCCTCCGGCGTTTGAGGAGCGGGGGTCCGGGGGCTGGTCCCCGGGGCGGGGCGAGGCTCCGTAGACTGGGCTCGTGAGCGAGCTCCCCCCGAACGGTGACCACGACCTGCCCGATCCGCTGGATTCCTTCGACGAGATCATCGCCGAGGAGACCGGCCGTGACCCCGATCTCGCGGTCATCGAGGCCGGCAGCCGCACCCTGCGCACCCAGGGCGGCCTGTCCCGCGCCGACGTGCCCACGCGCCCGGCGGACCCCGAGGTCGACAAGGCCCTGCGCGAGGTCGAGGCGGAGCTGGCGACCCGGTGGGGCGAGACCAAGCTGGAGCCGTCCGTCGCCCGGATCGCCGCCCTGGTGGACATGCTGGGCGACCCGCAGCGGTCGTACCCCTCCATCCACATCACGGGGACGAACGGCAAGACGTCCACGGCCCGCATGATCGAGACCCTGCTCGGCGCCTTCGACCTGCGCACCGGGCGCTACACCTCGCCGCACGTGCAGTCCGTGACCGAGCGGATCAGCCTGGACGGGGAGCCCATCTCCGCCGAGCGGTTCATCGAGACCTACCAGGACATCAAGCCGTACGTCGACATGGTGGACGCCTCGCAGGAGTTCAGGCTGTCCTTCTTCGAGGTGCTGACGGCAATGGCGTACGCGGCCTTCGCCGACGCGCCCGTGGACGTCGCCGTCGTCGAGGTCGGCATGGGCGGCAGCTGGGACGCCACCAACGTCATCGACGGGGACGTCGCCGTCGTCACCCCCATCGACCTCGACCACACCGACCGGCTCGGTGGGACGCCCGGCGAGATCGCGGTGGAGAAGGCCGGGATCGTCAAGCGGGACGCGACCGTCGTCCTGGCCCAGCAGCCGGTGGACGCGGCGCAGGTGCTGCTGAAGAAGGCGGCGGAGGTCGACGCGACCGTGGCCCGGGAGGGCCTGGAGTTCGGGGTCGTGGCGCGTCAGGTCGCCGTGGGCGGGCAGCTGCTGACCCTGCGCGGGCTCGGCGGCGAATACCCCGAGGTGTACCTGCCGCTGCACGGCCCCTACCAGGCGCACAACGCGGCCGTCGCGCTGGCCGCCGTCGAGGCGTTCTTCGGCGTCGGCGTCCAGCGGCCCGAGCCGCTCGACATCGACACGGTCCGCAAGGCGTTCGCGGCCGTCACCTCGCCGGGCCGGCTGGAGGTCGTACGGCGCTCGCCGAGCGTCGTCCTGGACGCGGCGCACAACCCGGCGGGTGCCCGCGCCACCGCCGAGGCCGTCGGAGAGGCGTTCGACTTCAGCCGGCTGGTCGGTGTGGTCGGCGCCAGCGGCGACAAGAACGTCAGGGGAGTCCTGGAGGCGTTCGAGCCGATCTTCGCGGAGGTCGTCGTCACACAGAACTCCAGTCACCGCGCGATGGACGCCGACGAGCTGGCGGCGATCGCCGTCGAGGTGTTCGGTGAGGACCGTGTGCAGGTCGAACCGCGCCTGCCCGACGCCCTGGAGGCCGCGATCACGCTGGCCGAGGAGGACGGCGAGTTCGCCGGCGGCGGGGTGCTCGTCACCGGTTCCGTCATCACCGTCGGTGAGGCACGACTGCTTCTGGGAAGGGGCTGAGCCACCGTGCGCACGCTCTGTGCCTCGACCCTGATCGGTGAGGTCTTCATCATCGGCTTCGCCGGCCTGGTCGCGATGAAGGACCCCGACCTGTCCATGACGACGGTGTGGACGGTCAGCGGCATCGCCATGTTCCTGTGCCTGGCGCTGTGCGGCTTCGTCACCCGGCCCGGCGGCGTCGCCCTGGGCTGGGCCCTGCAGATCGCCCTGATCGCCTCCGGTCTCGTCGTCCCGACCATGTTCGTCCTGGGTGCGGCCTTCGCGGCCCTGTGGTGGGCGTCCGTCCACTACGGACGGAAGATCGACGAGGCGAAGGCGAGGTTCGCGGCCCAGGCCGCCGCCTCTACACCTGACGCTGCGTAACGGGTGACCGGACACGCCCTGTAGCCTCGTTTTCCCCGCACCATCACTGACCCGAAGGAGCTCGCCGTGAGCCAGCGCACCCTCGTCCTGCTCAAGCCCGACGCCGTCCGTCGTGGCCTGACCGGCGAGATCATCAGCCGGATCGAGCGCAAGGCCGGCTGGGCGATCACCGCGCTGGAGCTGCGCACGCTGGACCAGGACACGCTGGAGCAGCACTACGGCGAGCACCGGGGCAAGCCGTTCTACGAGCCGCTGGTGGAGTTCATGGCCTCGGGTCCGGTCGTGGCGCTGATCGTCGAGGGCGAGCGGGTCATCGAGGGCGTGCGCGCGCTCGCCGGTCCCACCGACCCGATCGCCGCCGCCCCCGGCTCCATCCGCGGCGACTACGGTGTGATCGTCCGGGAGAACCTGATCCACGCCTCCGACTCCGAGGAGTCGGCCGAGCGCGAGGTGAAGATCTTCTTCCCCGGCCGCGGCTGAGCCGGACGGACGCGTTCTTTCGAGGGGCCGTCAGGTCCCTCACCTGCCTGACCTGGGACGGCCGCGCGCTTCCGGCCGTCCCGCGGCATATGCGTGGCGATCGGGGGAACGCATGCCCCCGATGGGCCGTCTCCACAAGCGGGGCGGCACATGATCTGCTGACAATGGCGAAGACCCTCGCGCAGTGTTCGGGCAGGCGCGTCTACGATGGAAGCCTGCACGTCACAGCACCCACCTCGCCGACCTGAAACGCCCTCAAAAGCTCATGGGAAGGCCAGTCGAATCCTGATGGGGAACTCAATGTCGTTCATCGGCCGTGACATGGCTGTCGACCTCGGGACCGCCAACACGCTGGTGTACGTCAGGGGTCGCGGGATCGTACTCAACGAGCCGTCCGTCGTCGCGATCAACACCAACACCGGTGGCATCCTCGCGGTCGGCGCCGAAGCGAAGAAGATGATCGGGCGGACCCCCGGCAACATCGTTGCCGTGCGCCCGCTGAAGGACGGCGTGATCGCCGACTTCGAGATCACCGAGCGGATGCTCCGCTACTTCATCCTGAAGATCCACAAGCGGAGGTACCTGGCTCGTCCGCGGGTCGTCGTCTGTGTGCCCTCGGGCATCACGGGGGTCGAGCGCCGTGCCGTCATCGAGGCGACGTCCCAGGCCGGCGCCCGGCAGGTGCACATCATCGAGGAGCCCATGGCCGCGGCCATCGGCTCCGGTCTGCCCGTCCACGAGGCGACCGGCAACATGGTGGTGGACATCGGCGGCGGCACCACGGAGGTCGCGGTCATCTCGCTCGGCGGTATCGTCACCGCCCAGTCCATCCGCGTCGCGGGCGACGAACTGGACAGCTCGATCATCCAGCACATCAAGAAGGAGTACTCCCTCCTCCTGGGTGAGCGGACTGCCGAACAGATCAAGATCACGATCGGTTCGGCGTACGAACTCGACGCCGACGAGCACACCGAAATCCGTGGCCGGGACCTCGTCTCCGGGCTGCCCAAGACCGTCGTCATCTCGGCCGCCGAAGTGCGCAAGGCGATCGAGGAGCCCGTCAACGCCATCGTCGACGCCGTCAAGACGACACTGGACAAGTGCCCGCCGGAGCTGTCCGGCGACATTATGGACCGGGGCATCGTGCTGACCGGAGGCGGAGCGCTGCTGCGCGGGCTCGACGAACGGCTGCGCCGCGAGACCGGCATGCCGATCCACATCGCCGAGGACCCGCTGGACAGCGTGGCGCTCGGATCCGGCAAGTGTGTCGAGGAGTTCGAGGCGCTCCAGCAGGTGCTGGACGCCCAGCCGCGCAGATGACGTAACGCTTCGATTCCGCCGTACGGGATGATCTCCTCTCGTACGGCGGATCGTTGACATAGATGCATAAGCTCCCCTATAGCGTCCGGGTCTCCCGTGGCGCCACACACGAATTCCCGTATCACGACGAGGAAGGGCACGGCCGCCGCACGTGAGGGACACACGAGAGAGCCGGCTGCTCCTGGTGCTGCTGATCGCCGTCGCATTCGCGCTGATCACGGTCGACATCCGCGGTGGGGAGGACTCACCGGTCGACGGTGCCCGCCAGGCCGCGGCCACCGTCTTCGGCCCGATCGAGAACGGCGTGTCGGGCGCGGTCGCCCCGGTCGGCAACGCCGTCTCCGCGATCCGTGACTCCGGCGACCGGCACGACCGGCTCGCCGCGCTGGAGAAGGACAACGCGGCTCTCAAGGCGAAGCTCGGCAGCGACGACCGCAACCGCAGCCGCCTCTCCCAGCTCGACCGGATGCTGAAGATCGCCGGCCAGGGCCAGTACGGCATCAAGGGCGCCGAGGTCATCGCGATAGGAGCGGCCCAGGGCTTCTCCTGGACCATCACCATCGACGCCGGCGCCAACGACGGACTCAAGCGCGACATGACCGTCCTGAACGGGGACGGACTGGTCGGGCGGGTGACGACGGTCGGCCCGAACACGGCCACCGTGCTCCTCGCCAACGACCCCGACTTCACCGTCGGCACCCGCATGGAGTCCAGCGACGAACTCGGCTTCGCCTCCGGACAGGGCGACCGCCCGCTGCGCGTCGAACTCCTCAACGGCAAGGCCGAGGTGAAGAAGGGCGACCGTCTGGTCACCTTCGGCTCGCAGGCCGACAAGCCGTTCGTGCCCGGCGTCCCGGTCGGCTACGTCTCCCGCGTGGACCCCTCCGGCGGCGGCCTCACCCGCACCCTCTACGTCACGCCGTACGTCGGCTTCACCAAGCTCGACATCGTCGGCGTCGTCGTCGAGGCCCCGAAGAAGGACCCGCGCGACACGGTGCTCCCGAAGAAACCCAGGCCGACCCCCACGCCGACCGTGACGGTGACCGTCACCCCGTCCGGACAGCCGGTCGACGGCCAGACCCAGCAAGATCAGTAGGAGCTGTAGCCCATGCGCGTCAACCGGATCCTGCTGTCCGCCGCCCTCGTCGTCGTCGCCCTGGTGGTCCAGGTGAGCGTCCTGGCCCGCCTCCACCTGCCCGGTGCCGTCCCGGACCTGCTGCTGCTCACCGTCCTCGGCCTCGCCATGGTGTACGGCCATGTCGGCGGCGCCCTCGTCGGGTTCGGCGCCGGCCTGCTCGCCGACCTCGCCCCGCCCGCCGACCACGCCGCCGGCCGCTACGCGCTGGTGCTGTGCGTGATCGGCTACCTCGCCGGGCTCGTGAAACCGGAGAACGGCCGCCTCAAGTCGGCCACCGGGCCCATGCTCGTCGTGGTCGCCGCGGCCGTCGGCTCCACCCTGCTGTACGCCGGCGTGGGCGCCCTCGTCGGTGACACCGCCGCCCGCCATGTGGGCCTGCCCGGCCTGCTGTTCTCCGCCGCCCTGTACGACCTGCTGCTGGCGCCGTTCGTGGTCCCCGGCATCATGGCGCTGGCCCGGCGCGCCGACAACGACCCGCTGGCCGAGGCCGGTTCCTCGGCCGGCGCCACCGACATCTCCTCCGGCTGGCTGTCCGCCGGAACGGGCCTGCGGATCGGCGGCCAGCGCAACGGACTGAGGGTCAAGGCGGCCCGCGCCCGCACCGCCCGCGCCGGACGCATCAAGGGGGTCAAGCGGCTGTGACACACGCGCAGTCGGCCGGCCTCTCGGCTCACAGGTCCGTCGTATATGACTCGTACCACTCGTGCACGCATCACACCGCGCATGCGCACACCCCGCATTCGCACGGCTCGCACCAGCACCGCCCGCACGCGCTCTGCCCGCACACGCTCTGAGAGGGGAAGGCGGCCGCAGTGACCAACGCCCACCCGTCGCCCACCACCACCCTGTCGCGCGATGGGCTCCGCCCATGACCAACATCCCGGAGACCGGTCGGACCCCGCGCGTCCAGATCAGGCTCGTCGTCATCCAGATCCTCGTCCTCTCCCTGCTGGGCACCCTCGGCGGCCGCCTGTGGTACCTCCAGATCCGGGAGGGCGCCGCATACGCCAAGGAGGCGTCGGGCAACCACGTCCAGCAGGTCGTCGAGCCCGCCGTGCGCGGCTCGATCCTCGACGCCCGGGGCGTGCCGATCGCCGACAACGAGACCCGTCTCGTCGTCTCCGCCTCCCGCACCGACCTGCTGAAGATGCCGGACGACGGCAAGGCGGTCCTCACCAAGCTGGCCGGCGTGCTCGGGCTGGCCCCCGCGGACGTGATGCAGAAGGTGCGGCTGTGCGACGCGAAGACGCCGCAGCCCTGCTGGAACGGATCGCCGTACCAGCCGATCCCGATCACCGACGAGGCCACCCCCAAGCAGGCGCTGCAGATCCGCGAGCGCTCCGAGGACTTCCCCGGCATCACCGCCGAGCCGGAGGCCGTGCGCCGCTACCCGGGCCCCGGCGGCGCCAACACCTCCCAGGTCCTCGGATACCTCTCGCCCGTCACCGACGACGAGATCACCAAGGCCCAGGACACCGACTCGCCCTACCTGCGCTCCGACCAGGTCGGCCGGTCGGGCCTGGAGCGCCAGTACGACAAGGTGCTGCGCGGCAAGGCGGGCGTCACCCGCTACGAGGTCGACAACCTCGGCCGGGTCATCGGCCAGGCCGAGTCCGACGCCGCCGAGCCCGGCTCCGCCCTCGTCACCAGCATCGACTCCCGCGTGCAGCGGGTCGCCGAGTACGAGCTGAACGACGCGATGAAGATCGCCCGCCAGCAGTTCGACAAGATCACCGGCGAGAACTACAAGGCCGACTCCGGCGCCGTCGTCGTGATGGAGGCCAAGACCGGCCGTGTCGTCGCCATGGCGTCCGCCCCGACGTACGACCCGAACGTCTGGGTCGGCGGCATCTCCGCCAAGGACTACCGGCAGCTGACCGGGAAGAACTCCGACTACCCGCTGCTCAACCGGGCCATACAGGGTCAGTCCGCGCCCGGTTCGACCTTCAAGGTGGTCTCCACGGCCGCCGCGGTCGAGGCCGGCTACGAGTGGGACGGCGGCTACCCCTGCACCAGCTCCTACTCGGTGGGCGGCCAGGTCTTCAAGAACTTCGAGGGCGAGAGCTTCGGTCCCATCTCCCTCGGCCGCGCCCTTGAGGTCTCCTGCGACACCGTCTTCTACGGCCTGGCCGACCGGGAGTGGAAGAAGGACGGCGGCATCAACCCGAAGAAGGGTGAGCCGAAGGACTACTTCTACAAGGCCGCCCACCAGTTCGGCCTCGGCCGGGAGACCGGCGTCGACCTGCCCAACGAGGTCACCGGCCGCGTCCCCGACCGCCAGTGGAAGGAGAGCTACTGGAAGGCCAACAAGGACGGCTGGTGCAAGACCGGCAAGAAGGACGGCAGTTACGTCGAGAAGATCGCGTACGAGAACTGCCTCGAAGGCAACAAGATGCGCGAGGGCGACTCGATCAACTACTCCATCGGCCAGGGCGACACCCTCGTCACGCCGATGCAGGAAGCCGTGATCTACGGGGCGCTCGCCAACGGCGGCACCATGTACACCCCGACCATCGGCAAGGCCGTCATCAGCGCCGACGGCAAGTCGGTGCGGGAGATCAAGCCCAAGGTCCAGCGGAAGCTGCCGGTGGACCAGGCGACCGTCAAGGGCATGGACGCCGCCCTGGAGGGCGTGGTCACCCGCGGTACCGCCGCCTGGAAGTTCGGCGGCTGGCCGCAGGACAAGATCCCGCTGCACGCCAAGACCGGTACCGCCGAGGTCTACGGCAAGCAGACGACGTCCTGGCTCGCCACGTACAGCAAGGACTACACGGTCATCATGACGATCGCCCAGGCCGGTACCGGTTCCGGTGCCTCCGGTGAGGCCGTGCGGCACATCTACAACGCCCTGTACGGCGTCGCCGCCGACGGCACCATCGACAAGAAGAACGCCCTGCTGCCCACCCCGCAGAAGGGCCTGCCGAAGGTCCGCACGGACGGCACGATCAAGTCCCCCAAGGTCGCCAAGGACCCGGCCAAGGACCAGCGGGCCAGCCAGGAGGGCCAGGCCCAGCCGGACGAGCAGCAGCCCGGGGCCACCACGCCGACGGCCACCGCCACCAACCGTGACACGCGCCGGCGACGGCGCGCGAGGGGAAGCCGGAGGATGCTCACATGACGGGTGCGAACGGTTTCTCCGTCTCCGGGTACGGGCCCCAGCGCGCGGGCTGGACGCGGGTGTTCGCCCGTGACTCCCTCGCACGCCGGCTCGACTGGCCGATACTGCTGGCGGGTCTGTCCCTGTCGCTGATCGGCTCGGTGCTCGTCTTCTCGGCGACCCGCAACCGGACCGAGATCAACCAGGGCGACCAGTACTACTTCCTGATCCGGCACCTCATGAACACCGGCATCGGGTTCGCCCTGATGCTCGGCACGGTCTGGCTCGGCCACCGCACCCTGCGCACGGCCGTGCCCCTCCTGTACGGCGCCTCGCTGTTCCTGCTCCTGATGGTGCTCACCCCCCTGGGCTCGACGGTCAACGGCGCGCACTCGTGGATCGTGTTCGGCGGCGGCTTCTCCCTCCAGCCCTCGGAGTTCGTGAAGATCACGATCATCCTGGGCATGGCGATGCTGCTGGCGGCCCGGGTCGACGCGGGCGACAAGCCGTACCCCGACCACCGCACGGTGCTGCAGGCCCTCGGCCTGGCCGCCGTACCGATGATGGTCGTGATGCTCATGCCCGACCTCGGATCGGTCATGGTGATGGTCATCATCGTGCTGGGGGTGCTACTGGCCTCCGGCGCCTCAAACCGCTGGGTGTTCGGCCTCATCGCGGCGGGCGCGACCGGCGCGATCGCGGTCTGGCAGCTGCACATCCTGGACGAGTACCAGATCGCCCGCTTCGCCGCCTTCGCCAACCCCAGCCTCGACCCGGCCGGCGTCGGCTACAACACCAACCAGGCCCGGATCGCGATCGGTTCGGGCGGCCTGACCGGCGCGGGCCTCTTCCACGGCTCGCAGACCACCGGCCAGTTCGTGCCGGAGCAGCAGACCGACTTCGTCTTCACGGTGGCGGGGGAGGAACTGGGCTTCGCCGGCGCGGGCCTCATCATCCTGCTGCTGGGCGTCGTCCTGTGGCGCGCCTGCCGTATCGCCCGCGACTCGACCGAGCTCTACGGCACGATCGTCGCGGCCGGGATCGTCGCGTGGCTCGCCTTCCAGAGCTTCGAGAACGTCGGCATGACGCTCGGCATCATGCCGGTGACCGGTCTGCCGCTGCCGTTCGTGTCCTACGGAGGATCGTCGATGTTCGCCGTGTGGGTCGGGGTGGGGCTGCTCCAGTCGATCAAGGTGCAGCGGCCGATGTCGGCGTAGTGGGCGGGTGAGCCGGGGCCGTCACGGGCAGCCCGGCTCACCCGTGCGAAGGCGGCCCTCTGCCCTATCCGCCCCCCGCCCACTAGATTCAGGTCATGGTGGACACCAAGCGTGAGATCGAGCGCAAGTACGAGTCCGACGACAGCGGACTGCCCGACCTGACCGGCGTCGCCGGGGTCGCGTCCGTCGTCGACAAGGGGGTCGCGCGTCTGGACGCCACCTACCACGACACCGCCGACGAGCGCCTGGCCGCCGCCTCGATCACGCTGCGCCGCCGCACCGGCGGGTCCGACGCGGGCTGGCACCTGAAACTCCCCGTCGCACCGGGCGTGCGCGACGAGTACCGGGCGCCGCTCTCCGACACCGTCCCCGCCGAACTCGCCGCGCTCGTCCGCTCCCGGGTGCGCGGGGCCGAACTGGTACCCGTGGTCCGGCTGCGCTCCGAGCGGGACGTACGCGACCTCGTGGACGTGGCCGGCCGGCTGCTCGCCGAGGTGAGCGTCGACGCCGTGCACGCCGAACGGCTCACCGGGGGCGGCGGCAGCGCCCAGTGGACCGAGATCGAGGTGGAACTCGCCGACGACGGCGACCCGGCCTTCCTCGACAAGGTGGAGAAGCGGCTGCGCAGGGCGGGCGTACAGCCGTCCAAGTCCGCGTCCAAGCTGGCGCGGGCACTCACCGAGACCGCCCCGCGCGGCGGCGGGAAGCGCCGCCGGAAGCGGGCGGCGGCTGAGCCCGTGACGGCCGGCGACCACGTCCTCGCCTACCTCCGCGCGCAGCGTGACGCCGTCGTCGAACTCGACCCGGCCGTCCGGCGCGACGAGGAGGACTCCGTGCACCGGATGCGGGTCGCCACCCGGCGCACGCGCAGCGCGCTGCGCTCCTACGGCAAGGTCCTCGACCGCGCGGTCACCGCTCCGCTCGGCGTCGAGCTGAAGTGGCTGGCCGGCGAACTCGGCGTGGACCGGGACCGGGAGGTGCTGACCGCGCGGCTGACGGCGGCCCTCGCCGCGGTGCCCGACCCGCTGGTCTCGGGCCCCGTCACCGCCCGCCTGCTGACCTGGGCGAACGCCCGGCGCGGTGGTTCGCGCCAACGGCTGATCGGCGTCCTGGACTCCGCGCGGTACCTGGCCCTGCTCGACGCGCTGGACGGCCTGATCGCCGGCCCGCCGCTGCTGCCGGCCGCCGCCGGCAAACCCGCCAAGGTGATCGCCAAGGCCGTACGGAAGGACTTCGGGAAGCTCTCCGGGCTCGTCACCGAGGCCGTCGCGCTGCCGCCGGGGCCAGACCGTGACGTCGCCGTGCACGAGGCCCGCAAGCAGGCCAAGCGCACCCGGTACGCGGCGGAGGCCGCCGCACCCGCCCTCGGCGCCACCGCGTCCGCCCTGGCCAAGGACATGAAGTCGCTCCAGGGCCTGCTCGGCGACCACCAGGACAGCGTCATGGTGCGCCGGACCCTGCGCGAGATCTCCGCGGTCGCGCACGCGGCGGGCGAGAGCTCCTTCACCTACGGGCTGCTGTACGGCCGCGAGGAGCAGCGCGCGGCCGCCGTGGAGGCCGCGCTGCCCGGGGCGTGGCGGGCGATCACGGGCGGGACGGCCGTCTGACGGTCCGGGGTGGCGCCGCGTTCGCGTTAGGCTGGATGGTCACCCCTGTCCGTTCAGTCCAGCTCACGAAGGTTCGCGAGATGCCTGCCGAAGTCGCTGCGTCGGTTTTCCCGCAGCTCGAAGCTCTGCTCCCGCATGTGCAGAAGCCGATTCAGTACGTCGGTGGGGAGCTCAACTCCACGGTCAAGCCGTGGGAGTCCTCCGACGTCCGCTGGGCGCTCATGTACCCCGACGCGTACGAGGTCGGACTGCCCAACCAGGGCGTCATGATCCTCTACGAGGTGCTGAACGAACAGCAGGGCGTCCTCGCCGAGCGCACCTACAGCGTGTGGCCGGACCTGGAGGCGCTGATGCGGGAGCACGGCGTCCCGCAGTTCACCGTCGACAGCCACCGCCCGGTGAAGGCGTTCGACGTGTTCGGCCTGTCCTTCTCGACCGAGCTGGGCTACACCAACATGCTGACCGCGCTGGACCTGGCGGGCATCCCGCTGGAGTCGGCGAACCGCACGCTCGACGACCCGATCGTGCTGGCCGGCGGCCACGCGGCCTTCAACCCCGAGCCGATCGCGGACTTCATCGACGCGGCGATCATCGGTGACGGCGAGCAGGCCGTCCTCGACATGACGGCGATCATCCGGGCCTGGAAGGCGGAGGGCCGCCCCGGCGGCCGCGAGGAGGTCCTCTTCCGCCTCGCGAGGACCGGTTCGGTGTACGTCCCCGCGTTCTACGACGTCGAGTACCTCGCGGACGGCCGTATCGCCCGCGTGGTCCCCAACAAGTCGGGCGTCCCGTGGCGTGTGTCGAAGCACACGGTCATGGACCTCGACGAGTGGCCCTACCCCAAGCAGCCCCTCGTCCCGCTCGCGGAGACCGTGCACGAGCGCATGTCGGTCGAGATCTTCCGCGGCTGCACCCGCGGCTGCCGCTTCTGCCAGGCCGGCATGATCACCCGCCCGGTGCGCGAGCGGTCCATCACGGGCATCGGCGAGATGGTCGAGAAGGGCCTGAAGGCGACCGGCTTCGAGGAGGTCGGCCTGCTGTCGCTGTCGTCCGCGGACCACAGCGAGATCGGCGAGGTCGCCAAGGGACTCGCGGACCGCTACGAGGAGGACAAGATCGGCCTGTCCCTCCCCTCCACGCGCGTGGACGCCTTCAACGTCGACCTGGCCAACGAACTCACCCGCAACGGCCGCCGCTCGGGCCTGACCTTCGCCCCCGAGGGCGGCAGCGAGCGCATGCGCAAGGTCATCAACAAGATGGTCTCGGAGGAGGACCTGATCCGGACCGTCTCCACCGCCTACGGCAACGGCTGGCGCCAGGTCAAGCTGTACTTCATGTGCGGCCTGCCGACCGAGACCGACGAGGACGTCCTGCAGATCGCCGACATGGCGATGAACGTGATCGCCGAGGGCCGCAAGGTCTCCGGCCAGAACGACATCCGCTGCACGGTGTCGATCGGCGGCTTCGTCCCCAAGCCGCACACCCCGTTCCAGTGGGCGCCGCAGCTGAGCGCCGAGGAGACGGACGCCCGTCTCACCAAGCTCCGCGACAAGATCCGCGGCGACAAGAAGTACGGCCGCTCCATCGGCTTCCGCTACCACGACGGCAAGCCCGGCATCGTCGAGGGCCTCCTCTCCCGCGGCGACCGCCGCATCGGCGCGGTCATCCGCGCCGTCTACGAGGACGGCGGCCGCTTCGACGGCTGGCGCGAGCACTTCTCCTACGACCGCTGGATGCGCTCGGCCGACAAGGCGCTGGCCCCGTTCGGCGTCGACGTCGACTGGTACACCACGCGGGAGCGCACCTACGAGGAGGTCCTCCCCTGGGACCACCTCGACTCCGGCCTCGACAAGGACTGGCTCTGGGAGGACTGGCAGGACTCCCTCGACGAGACCGAGGTCGAGGACTGCCGCTGGACCCCGTGCTTCGACTGCGGGGTGTGCCCCGCGATGGACACCAGCATCCAGATCGGCCCCACCGGCAAGACCCTCCTGCCGCTGACGGTCAAGCAGCCGGCGGGCAGCGGGCACGCACACTCACGTGAGTGAGGCGCTGGCTCGGATCGCTGATGCCGGCCTGCGTAAGCGTGAGCGGGAATGTCCGTTCCTGAGCGCGGATCTTCAAGACCGTCCACCACGGGTCGAGCTGTCTGCAACGCCCACGGTGATCTGTCCTTGTTCGCCAATATTCGCGAATTGATGGTCAAAACCTTAGGACATGCGTCTTGCGATCCGCCGCCGGCATCACTGGATCGACCGTCGCTCACCAGTCGATAGGTAGCCCGGTGATCGGCGTGCTCGTGTGCCAGATCGTGCGGGGAACCACGGGGAACAGAACGCCCCGGCGCTCCACTGACGTGACGAGCCCCCGGCTGATCAGGTCGGGGGCTCGTGGCGCGCATCCGCCGGGGTGGTTCGGGCGTCTGGTTCTGTATGGACTCTGAGAAGCCGGCGCCGGTGGGGCGTCATCCTGAGGGGTGTCTCGCCGTCGCGATCCGTATACCGGTGCGGATCGTCGTGTTCGTGCTGGTCGTGCCGGTGCGCATGGTGTGGGATCTGCTCGTCGTCGCGGGGCGGGTGCTGAACGACGTGGTGCTGCGGCCACTGGGACGCGCCCTGGTGTGGGTCTTGCGGGCGGTGTTCGTGTGGCCCCTGGTCGGGCTGTGGCGGTACGTGGTCGTGCCCCTGGGCAAGGGGCTGGTCCTGCTCGGTCGCGTGCTGCTCGCCCTGCCCCTGGTCTGGGCGTACCGCAACGTGCTGACCCCGCTCGGACACGGCCTCGCCTTGCTGTACGCGCGGGTGCTGACGCCCGTCGGACAGGCCCTGCTGTGGGCGCTGACCGGCCTCGGGGCCGGGGCGCACGCCGTACTGGCCTGGCTCGCGCGGTATCTCCTCGCCGTGCCCGCCGTATGGCTGTACGCGTGGGTGCTCGCGCCGGTGGGACGGGCGGTCGCGTGGACGGTGCGCGGGCTCGCCACCGGGACCGGGTTCGTCCTGTACTGGCTGGCCCGGATCGCGCTGGTGCTGCCGGTGATCGCCCTGTGGCGCTGGGTCCTCGCGCCGGTCGGGCGCGTCCTGCTCGTCGTCGGGCGCGAGGTCGGCGCCGCGCTCGGGCACGCGTGGCGCGTCGCCGGGCACCTCTCGCTCGTCGTCGGGCGCTGCCTCGCGACCCTCTTCCGGTGGATCTTCGTCGAGCCGGTGCGGTGGGTGTACCGGACGGTCCTCACACCCGTCGGGCATGTCGTCCGTGACCTGGTGCTGCGGCCCGCCGCCCGGGCCGCGCGGGCGGCGGGCCGGGCCACCGGGCACGCGCTGGGCGCCGCCCGCGAGTCCGTCCGGCAGGCCCGGGCCGACATCCGGCGGCTGCTCCTCGGCGCACCGCGGACGCCCGAGGCGGTGGACCGGCGGGAACCTACGGCGGCCCGGACACGTACTCTAGAAAGAAGTACGACCGCTCTCACGAAGGACTGAACGACACTGGGCAAGCGACAGCCCGAAGGCCCGCCGCCCGCACCCGCGGTGCAGCGCATCCGCTTGCGCTACACCAAGCGCGGCCGCCTCCGGTTCACCAGCCACCGTGACTTCCAGCGCGCCTTCGAGCGTGCGCTGCGCCGTGCCGAGGTGCCGATGGCGTACTCGGCGGGGTTCACGCCGCATCCGAAGGTGTCGTACGCCAATGCCGCACCCACCGGCACGGGCAGTGAGGCGGAGTACCTGGAGATCGCGCTGACCGCCGCGCGCGACCCGGAACAGCTCCGGGTCCTCCTCGACGAGTCGCTGCCCGCCGGGCTCGACGTCATCGAGGCGGTCGAGGCCCGCACCCCGGGTCTCGCCGACCGGCTCACGGCTTCCGTCTGGGAGTTGCGGCTGGTCGGAGTGGACACGGCCGACGCGGAGCGCGCGGTCGCCGCGTTCAACGCGGCCGGGACCGTCGAGGTCCAGCGCATGGCCAAGAACGGCATGCGCACCTTCGACGCCCGCCCCGCCGTCGCGCACCTGGAAACGCGTGACGCACAGGCTGATAGGCCGACGGACCAGCCCTGTGCGATACTGCGGCTGGTTGTTCGGCACGTGACGCCTGCCGTTCGACCCGACGACGTCCTGTCCGGTCTTCGCGCCGTGGCCGACCTCGCGCCGCCGGTCCCCGCAGGGGTGACCAGGCTGGCGCAGGGGCTGTTCGATGAAGAGACCGGAGCGGTGACCGACCCGCTCGCGCCCGACCGCGAGGCAGCGCCGACCGAGCAATCCACGGTCGTTGTGACTGCCGCCGCGAAAGCGCCGGCGTAAGGAAGGTTCCGCGTAGGGACGGATGTCGTAGCGCCGCCCTGGGACTCGGGAGCCACCTGGGTCGGGCAGCGCACCGACCACAAGACTTTCGCCAGGCCGTTCGCATTCGGCGTACGGAACCGGCGAGACAGGACACTAGAGAGCTCCCGTGCGGCGCCCGCGCCCCGGACGGCGGCACCGCGCATCGCGCGAGCCGCGGACGTCACCGGCCTCACCGCCGGACCAGGCGCGGCGCCCGGGAGCCTGACGGGAGAAACGCCCGCATGCTCGAACCGACCGAACCCACCGAGGGTTCCGAACAGAACACTCCCAGCGACACCCTGCCGCCGCGTCGTCGGCGCAGGGCCGCTTCCCGGCCGGCGGGACCGCCCGCCGGGACCGCCGGAACCCCGGCGGAGACCACCGCTCCGGCCATACCGGCCGCGGAGTCCGACGATCTCGTGACCGACGAGAGCGCTGCGAGCGTGGAGCCCACCGAGGCCGAAGAGGCCGAGGTCGCCCCCGAGGCGCCCGTCGAGGAGACGGCACCGGCCGCCCGGCCGCGCCGTCGTGCCACCCGCCGGGCGTCCGCGCCGACCGCCTCGCCCGCTTCCGCCGAGGCAGCGGAGACCGTGGTGGCCGCGACCCCGGCTCCGGCCGAGGTCGTCGCCGAGACGCCCGCCGCCGAGGAGGCCGCGCCCGCCGGCCGCCCGCGTCGCCGTGCCACCCGGCGCGTGGCGGCGCCCGCCGCCGCCGAGGTTGCGGAGAGCACCGCGCCCGGGGCCGCCGAGAGCGCCGCGGACACGACGCCCGCCGACACCACCACCGCCGTCGAGAGTGCCGAGGCACCGGCCGACGCGCCGGCCGGCCGCAGCCGCCGGCGGGCCACCCGCCGTACGACCGCGCCTGCCGAGCAGTCCGCCGCCGAGCAGTCCGCCGCTCCGGCGGAGCCCGCAAGCGAGCCCGCGGCGGTTGCCGCCGAGCCCGTCGCGGACACCGAGAACACCGAGAACACCGAGGACGCAGCGCCGCGCCGGACGCGTCGACGCGCCACCCGCCGGGTGACCACGCCCGCCGAGACGGAGACCGCGGCGAGCGAGGAGACCGCGCCCGCCGCGGCCGCCACCGCCCCGCAGGCCGCCGAGATCCCCGCCGAGCCCGAGCCCGAGCCGGAGGCCGAGGCCGTCGAGGAGAACGCTCCGCGCCGTGCGCGCCGCCGGGCCGTCCGGCAGGCCGCCGGTGGCTTCTCCGCGCCGAAGCCCGCCGACGGGTCGGCCGCCGCCGATGCTCCGCGCCGTCCGGGGCGGCCCGCCGTCGCCGTCTTCCAGGCACCCGTCTTCCAGACCGCGGAGCGCGCCGCGGCCGCCGCCGCCGCCGAGGCGGCCGAGGTCGAGCCGGACGAGACCCCCGCGGCCCCCGTGGCCGCCCGGGTGCCCGAGGCCGTCGAGGAGGAGACCGGCGGCCGTCGTCGCCGTCGCCGCCGCGGTGCGGGCGCCCCCGAGGAGACCGAGGCACCGGCCGCCGAGGTCGTCGCCGAGCAGGAGCCCGAGGACGCCGAGGAGCCGGACGAGGACTCCGCCGACGTCGAGGGCGACGAGGCCGAGGACACCGGCTCGCGCCGCCGTCGCCGTCGGGGCGGCCGTCGCCGTCGCCGTGGCGATCTGGCCGAGACCGCCGGTGACGAGCACGCCGAGGACGCCGACGACGTCGACGACACGGAAGCCGAGGGCACCGACGACTCCGAGGACGCCGTCACCGGCCAGGTCGGCCAGGCCGACGAGGACGACGAGGACACGGACGAGAGCCGTGACGAGCAGGGCGGCTCCAGCAGCAGCCGTCGTCGCCGTCGCCGTCGCCGTCGTTCCGGTGACTCGGGCTCCGACGGCGACAGCGAGCCGACGTCGTCCGACGACCCCGAGCGCACCGTCGTCAAGGTCCGCGAGCCCCGCAAGCCCGCCGAGTTCTCCGACGAGGTCCAGTCCATCAAGGGCTCGACGCGCCTGGAGGCCAAGAAGCAGCGCCGCCGTGAGGGCCGCGAGCAGGGGCGCCGGCGCGTCCCGATCATCACCGAGGCCGAGTTCCTGGCCCGGCGCGAGGCCGTCGAGCGCGTGATGGTCGTCCGCCAGAGCGGCGAGCGCACGCAGATCGGTGTCCTCGAGGACAACATCCTCGTGGAGCACTACGTCAACAAGGAGCAGGCCACCTCGTACGTCGGCAACGTCTACCTGGGCAAGGTCCAGAACGTGCTGCCGTCCATGGAGGCCGCCTTCATCGACATCGGCAAGGGCCGCAACGCCGTCCTGTACGCCGGTGAGGTCAACTTCGAGGCGCTCGGCATGGCCAACGGGCCGCGCCGCATCGAGGCCGCCCTGAAGTCCGGCCAGTCGGTGCTCGTCCAGGTGACGAAGGACCCGATCGGCCACAAGGGTGCCCGTCTGACCAGCCAGGTCTCCCTGCCGGGCCGCTACCTCGTGTACGTGCCCGAGGGCTCCATGACCGGCATCAGCCGCAAGCTGCCCGACACCGAGCGGGCCCGGCTGAAGACCATCCTCAAGAAGATCGTCCCCGAGGACGCGGGCGTGATCGTGCGTACCGCCGCCGAGGGCGCGAGCGAGGACGAGCTGCGCCGTGACGTCGAGCGGCTGCAGTCGCAGTGGGACGAGATCCAGAAGAAGGCGAAGAGCAGCGGCAGCTCCAACGCGCCGACGCTGCTCTACGGCGAGCCGGACATGACCGTCCGGGTCGTCCGCGACATCTTCAACGAGGACTTCACGAAGGTCGTCGTCAGCGGCGACGAGGCGTGGCAGACCATCCACGGATACGTCTCGCACGTCGCGCCCGACCTGGCCGACCGGCTGTCCCGGTGGACGTCCGAGGTCGACGTCTTCGCCACGTACCGGATCGACGAGCAGCTCGCCAAGGCGCTGGACCGCAAGGTCTACCTGCCGAGCGGCGGTTCGCTGGTGATCGACCGGACCGAGGCGATGGTCGTCGTCGACGTCAACACCGGCAAGTTCACCGGCCAGGGCGGCAACCTGGAGGAGACGGTCACCAGGAACAACCTGGAGGCGGCCGAGGAGATCGTGCGTCAGCTGCGGCTGCGCGACCTCGGCGGCATCATCGTGATCGACTTCATCGACATGGTCCTGGAGTCCAACCGCGACCTGGTGCTGCGGCGCCTGCTGGAGTGCCTGGGCCGCGACCGTACGAAGCACCAGGTCGCCGAGGTGACGTCGCTGGGGCTCGTGCAGATGACCCGCAAGCGGGTCGGCCAGGGCCTGCTGGAGTCCTTCTCCGAGACCTGCGTGCACTGCAACGGGCGCGGTGTCATCGTGCACATGGAGCAGCCGTCCTCCGTCGGAGGCGGCGGCAAGCGCAAGAAGCGCGGGCGTGGCGGTGACGGGCACCTGCACGAGCACGAGGCCGTGGCCGGCGTCGACACGCTGGAGGGCCCCGAGGAGACCGAGGACGAGGCCGAGGTGGCCGCCGAGGCCGCCGAGCCCCGGGCGCTGCCCGCGCCCGAGTTCTTCCCGGACGAGGAGCTGTACAGCAGCGCCGCCGAGGCGGAGGCCGCGGCCGGCCGGGGTCGTTCGCGGCGCCGGACCAGCCGCCGGGCGTCGGCTCCGGCCGGTGCGCCCAGGCGCGAGGACAGCCGGTACGAGGCTCCACGCCGAGACCAGGATCCGACGGCACCGGCGGCCCCGACGGCTCAGGACGTCACGGCCGAGCAGGGGGCCGAGCGTCCGGTGCTGCCCGAGGCGGCTGCCGGGGCGCAGGCCGCGCCGGCCGCCGCGGAGGACCCGGTCGTCGAGGCGCAGGCCGCCGAGGTCGCGCACGTCGAGGCTCCGGCCGTCGAGGACGCGGCTCCGAAGGGACGTACGCGTCGCCGCGCCACCCGCAAGGTGTCCGCGCCCGCCGGTTCGCCGGCCGGGAGCGAGGCCGCCGTGGTGACCGTCGCCGAGACCGTGCCGGTGGCCGAGCCGCAGCCCGAGCCGGTCGCGGTGCCGCAGCCCGAGCAGTCCGGTGCGCCCGCCGACAGCGCCGCCCCGGCCCGCCCGCGCCGCCGTGCCGTCCGCAAGGCCACCGCGCCCACCGCGTCCGAGGAGGCGGCCGTCGTGGTCGTCCCGTCGGTGGCGGAGGCGCCGGCCGTGGAGGCGCCGTCCGCGGAGGAGGTCCCCGCCGTCGAGGAGGCGGCCGAGGACGCGGCTCCGGCCAAGAAGACGGCCGCCCGCAAGACGGCCAAGAAGGCGACGGCGAAGAAGGCCGCCACCAAGAAGACCGCGGCCAAGAAGACGGTCGCGAAGAAGACGACGGCCAAGAAGGCGGCGAAGACCACCACCGCCAAGACGGCCGCCAAGTCGGCGTCGAAGAAGACCGCGGCGGCGGAGCAGACCGCGCCGTCCGTGTCGGCCACGACGGAGGACTGACCCGCCTTCGCCCCTCGGGGCGGAGCGGGCTGAACAGGCGCGGGACACCGGCAACCTGCCGGTGTCCCGCGCCTGTTCGCGTCCGCGCGCCCGGTTCGGGACGAGCGCCCGGCGGGCCTCGCGGGGCGGTCCGCGGGGCCCGTCAAGAGCTCGGTTTGACCCTTGTGGGAGCGGGACCGTAACCTAGACCGTCGGCGTGTTCCCTAGGCGCCGCATCCCCGTAAACCTCATCCTCCAGGGCACTGAGTGCTCCGGAGAGGCCGCTCGCGTGCCGGGCGGCTGGACTGCGGGGATCCCGTTCCGAGCGAGAGAGTGAGATCCGCGTGTACGCCATCGTGCGCAGCGGTGGTCGCCAGCACAAGGTTGCTGTCGGCGACATCGTTGAGGTTGACAAGATTTCCACTGCCAAGGTTGGCGACACGGTCGAGCTCTCGACCCTGCTCGTGGTCGACGGCGAAGCCGTGACCAGCGACCCGTGGGTGCTGGCCGGAATCAAGGTCCAGGCCGAGGTCGTGGACCACCACAAGGGTGTCAAGATCGACATCCTGCGCTACAAGAACAAGACCGGCTACCGCCGTCGTCAGGGCCACCGCCAGCAGTACACGGCGATCAAGGTCACTGAGATCCCCGCGGCTGCGAAGTAAGGGACTGAGAACAGATGGCACACAAGAAGGGCGCATCGTCCACCCGGAACGGTCGCGACTCCAACGCTCAGCGGCTCGGCGTGAAGCGCTTCGGCGGTCAGGTCGTCAACGCCGGTGAGATCCTGGTCCGCCAGCGTGGCACCCACTTCCACCCCGGCGCGGGCGTCGGCCGTGGCGGCGACGACACGCTGTTCGCGCTGCAGGCCGGTGCGGTGGAGTTCGGCACCAACCGTGGCCGCAAGGTCGTGAACGTCGTTCCGGTCGCCTGACACAGGCTCGATCGAACGCTTCGTCGCGCGAGGCGGACCTCACTTCCCGGGTGGGAAGGCGGGTCCGCCTTTCGCGTGTTAGAGCAGTAGACACAACCGTACGTTTTGAAGTGCTGGAGGCACCCACATGACCACCTTCGTGGACCGCGTCGAACTGCATGTCGCCGCGGGTAACGGGGGTCACGGCTGTGCCTCCGTCCACCGTGAGAAGTTCAAGCCCCTCGGCGGACCCGACGGCGGCAACGGCGGCCGTGGCGGCGACGTCATCCTCACGGTCGACCAGTCCGTCACCACGCTCCTCGACTACCACCACTCGCCGCACCGCAAGGCCACCAACGGCAAGCCCGGCGAGGGCGGCAACCGCTCCGGCAAGGACGGCCAGGACCTGGTCCTGCCGGTGCCGGACGGCACGGTCGTCCTGGACCGCGCGGGCAACGTGCTCGCCGACCTGGTCGGCCACGGCACGTCGTACGTCGCCGCGCAGGGCGGCCGGGGCGGGCTCGGCAACGCGGCGCTGTCCTCGGCGCGGCGCAAGGCCCCGGGGTTCGCGCTGCTCGGAGTGCCCGGTGACCTGCAGGACATCGTCCTGGAGCTCAAGACGGTCGCCGACGTGGCGCTGGTGGGCTACCCGAGCGCGGGCAAGTCCTCGCTGATCTCCGTGCTGAGCGCGGCGAAGCCGAAGATCGCCGACTACCCCTTCACGACGCTGGTCCCCAACCTCGGTGTGGTCACCGCCGGCGAGACCGTGTACACCATCGCCGACGTGCCGGGGCTCATCCCGGGCGCCAGCCAGGGCAAGGGCCTCGGCCTGGAGTTCCTGCGGCACGTCGAGCGCTGCAGTGTCCTCGTGCACGTGCTGGACACCGCGACGCTGGAGTCCGACCGCGACCCGCTGTCCGACCTGGACATCATCGAGGCCGAGCTGCGCGAGTACGGCGGGCTGGGCGACCGGCCGCGGATGGTCGTCCTCAACAAGATCGACGTGCCGGACGGCAAGGACCTCGCCGAGATGGTGCGGCCGGACCTGGAGGCGCGCGGCTACAAGGTCTTCGCGGTGTCGGCCGTAGCGCACATGGGCCTGAAGGAGCTGTCGTTCGCGCTCGCCGACGTCGTCGGCAAGGCGCGCGCGGCCAAGCCGCAGGAAGAGGCCACCCGGGTCGTCATCCGGCCCAAGGCCGTCGACGACGCGGGCTTCACCGTCGTGCAGGAGGAGGACGGGCTGTTCCGGGTGCGCGGCGAGAAGCCGGAGCGCTGGGTGCGGCAGACCGACTTCAGCAACGACGAGGCCGTGGGCTACCTCGCGGACCGCCTCAACCGGCTCGGTGTGGAGCAGGAGTTGATGAAGGTGGGGGCCCGCTCCGGCGACGGCGTCGCCATCGGCCCCGAGGAGAACGCGGTCGTCTTCGACTGGGAGCCGACCGTCATGGCCGGCGCGGAGATGCTCGGCCGCCGCGGTGAGGACCACCGCATGGAGGCCCCGCGCCCCGCCGCCCAGCGACGCCGCGACCGTGACGCCGAACGGGACGAGGCGGCGCAGGAGTTCGACGACTTCAAGCCGTTCTGACCCGGCGGATCCTTCAGGTCGTCGAGCCTTGGCGGGGCGGCGAGGCTTCACGGTTCGTCGAGCCGTTCCGGAGGGGGCGGACCTCGCCGGTTCGTCAAGCCGTTCCGGAGTGGGCCGGGCCCCGCGGTCCGGTGGGGTTTCGGGTGCGGCGAGAGCCGGACCTCTGCGGCGGGCGTGCCTTCGGGCGCGCCCGCCGTTTTCGTGTCGCCGCCGGGTGAACTCCCGGCGGACGGCGGGGCAACCAACCGGCGGGGCGGTGAGTCGTACCGGGCGGTGCGAGTGGAGACGCCGGACGGCATGCGCCGCCGACTCCCGCGCGGATCGGGAGAGCGGTGACGTCCGTGTCCTCCCGGTCGCCGCGGGTGGCGTCGTCTCGGCGACCACGCGGGTGGCGGTCGTCCCCGCTGCCACGCCCCGCACCGACCGGGAGGACGCGACATGGGCGCGCAGCGAAACACGGGGCGTACCGGCCTCGCCAGCGTCCTGGTGGTCACCGGCGCGGTGGCGCTGCCCGCCGCCGGAGCCACCGCCGACGACGCCCCGCCCGTCACGCCCGTCGCGCCCGGGTTCCAGGACGACTTCAACGGGGACGGCTACGGCGATCTCGCCGTGGGGGTGCCCTCCGCGCGGGTCGGCGGCCGGGCGAAGGCCGGATACGTGGCGGTGGTCTACGGCTCGGCGACCGGGCTGAGGACCCGCGCGGAGCGGGTGTTCACCCAGAATCGCGGCGGCGTCCCGGGCACGGCCGAGGCCGGCGACCAGTTCGGCAGCGCGCTCACCACCGCCGACCTCGACCGGGACGGCTTCGCGGACCTGGTCGTCGGGGTCCCCGGCGAGGACACGGCCGACGGACTCAACTCCGGCCTGGTGGAGGTGTTCTGGGGCGCGGGCCGGGGGTTGTCGGCCGCGACCCTGGTGCGGTCCGGCCAGGAGGGCGACCACCTCGGCTTCCAGGGACGTCTCGCCGCCGGGGACGCCGACGGCGACGGCGCGACCGACCTCGTCACCGTCGTGAACCAGCACGACCTGTCCCTGACCGGCGGCCCCTCCACCCGCAGCGGTTCGGCCGCCGGCCGTGAGCAGGTGGTGGAGGACGCCTACGACAGTTACGTCATGGACCTGGCCGTCGGTGACATCGACGGCGACGGCCTCACCGACGTCGTGGCCGCCGAGAAGGACGCCGTGGAGTTCGACTCCCGCCGGATCGTGTACTGGTACGGCACCCGCCGGGGGTTCACGCCCTACGCCCTCGTCCACGACGTCGACGGCGCGGCCCTCCAGGGCGGCGAGAACCTGGACGTCGGCGACGTGAACGCCGACGGTTACGACGACATCGTGGTGGGCCGGGCCGTCGACGGGTACGACAGCGACCTCGACACCTACCGAGCCAAGGGCGGCCGTATCACCTGGATCCCGGGCACCGCCCAAGCGCCCGACGGGGTCAGGGCTACGTTCTTCAACCAGGACGCGCCCGGGGTGCCGGGCACCGCCGAGTCGCGGGACGGTTTCGGGACCGGCGTGCAGGTGGCCGACGTCGACGGCGACGGCCACCAGGACGTCGTCACGGGCGGGCCGGGCGAGAGCCTGGGACCGGTGGCCGACGCGGGGTCGGTCGTGATGTTGCGCGGCACCGCGGACGGGTGCACCGGGACCGGCGCCCGGGTCGTCACCCAGGACACCCCCGGTGTGCCGGGCGCGGCCGAGAGCGAGGACGTGTTCGGCACGGCCGTGCACCTCGGGGACGTGAACGGCGACGGGCGGGCCGACCTCGCGGTGGGCGCGCCGGGGGAGAACGCCGACTCCGGATCGGTGTGGGCCCTCCTGACCGGCGCGGCCGGCCCGGTCACCCCGGGCGCGACGAGCGTCCTCGGCAACGCACTGCTCGGCACCGACGGGAGGAAGGCCGGCTGGGCACCGGGTTCGCCCACTGACCGCACTCACCGGCCGCCCGTTTTCCGTTGTCTCCCAACTTGTCATGCACGCGAGCCGCTGCGTTCAGCGGGCGGACCGTCCCGAAGCGTGAGCTTCCATGTGTCCATGTGGCAAGCGACGCAAGGGAGTCCGCCGATGACCGGAGCAACCGCCCCCGACCGACGCCGCTTTCTGACCGCCGGTGCCGCCGTGCTCGGCGTCACCGCCTCCGCCCAGCTGTGGCTGCCGGCCGCCGCCCACGCGACCGACACCCCGCTGCCCGAGGGCGTGTTCAGCCTGGGCGTGGCCTCCGGCGACCCGCTGCCCGACGGCATCGTGCTGTGGACGCGGCTCGCTCCCGACCCGCTGAACGGCGGCGGCATGCCCGACCGTGCGGTGCCCGTGCGGTGGGAACTGGCGGAGGACCCGCGCTTCAAGAAGGTCGTGCGCCGGGGCACCGCCCAGGCCGACCCCGCGTACGGACACAGCGTTCACGTGGATGTACGAGGACTGCGCCCAGGCCGCGCGTACTGGTACCGCTTCCGCGCCGGCGGCCGGCTCTCGCCCGTCGGCCGCACCCGCACCGCCCCGCACCCGTTCAGCTCCGCCGGCACCCTGCGCGTCGCCCTCGCCTCCTGCCAGAACTGGCAGCACGGCTACTTCACGCCGTACGCCGACATGCTGGAACAGGATCCCGATCTCGTGCTGTTCGTCGGCGACTACATCTACGAGTCCGCGCCCTCGGCCACGGCGGTGCGCCGGCACGAGGGGAGCGGTGAGCCGTACACGCTGACCCAGTACCGCAACCGGTACGCGCAGTACCGCCTGGACCCGGACCTCGCCGCGATGCACGCCTCCACCCCCTGGGTGGTCACCTTCGACGACCACGAGGTCGACAACGACTTCGCCGGAGAGGTCCCGCAGGACCCGGACAAGCAGGCGCACGACGCCTTCGTGACCCGGCTGACGGCGGCCTACCAGGCGTACTACGAGCACATGCCGGTGCGCGCGACGGCGATCCCGGACGGCCCGCACATCCAGATGTACCGCCGCCTGGAGTTCGGCAGCCTGGTCCGGCTCAACGTGCTGGACACCCGGCAGTTCCGTGGCGACCAGGCGACCGGCCAGGCCGGCGCCCAGGACCCGGCGCTGACCATGCTCGGTGCCGGGCAGAAGCGGTGGCTGCTCGACGGGCTGCGCCGCTCGCCCGCCCGCTGGAACCTGATCGCCTCGCAGATCATGATGGCCGAGACCGATCTGAAGGTCGGCGAGGGCAAGCTCTGGTACTACGACGCCTGGGACGGCTACCAGGCCGAGCGCAACGCCCTCCTCCAGGAGTTCCAAAACGTCCGCAACCCGGTCGTGCTCAGCGGCGACCGCCACCTGACGATGATCAGCGACCTGAAGCAGGACTTCGCGGACCCGGGCTCCGCCGTGGTTGGCGCGGAGTTCGTCGGCACCTCGATCGCCAGCAACGGCGACCAGGACCAGGCGGCCTTCCACGCCCAGTTCGACCCGCTGCGGGCCGACAACCCGCACTGGAAGGTGATCGACGCCCACCGCGGCTACCACCTCTTCGACATCCGCCGCGACGGCATCGACGCACGGGTCCGGACCGTGGACACCGTGCTGAAGCCGCAGGCCGTGGCCGGCACCCTGGCCCGGCTCCGGGTCGAGGCGGACCGGCCGGGTGTGAACTCGGTGTGAGGCCGTGAACCGCGTATGACGGGGCCCGGGACACGGAGGTGTTCCGGGCCCTTCGCGTTCCGACCGCGCCGCACCCGCGGAGCCGCTCCACGCCGTTCGCCGCACCCGAGGAGTCGCTCCGCGCCGTTCGCCGCACCCGAGGAGTCGCTCCGCGCCGTTCGCCGCACCCGCGGAGTCGCGCCGGGCCACTCCAGACCCGTTCAAGGACGCGTTCCAGGATCCGGAATGCCGCCGATTCCCCGCTCCGGAATCCCGGCCCGGCATTGCGGGTGAAAGGAGTTTCCGGGTGGACCGTATTCACAGCCGGTCCACAAGAGTGCCGTCACGCATATGAAGAACGCGTACACAGCCCTCACACCGTCACGGGACCGGCGGCGGACCGCCCACCAGGACGGCCGAACGCGTCACCGGAATGGCCGCGGCCACCCGCGGTAATTCGACGCGGCCGGTGACCCGTGGGCGCTGAGCACCGGCGACCCGCCGGTCAGGCCGTCCCGCGGGTCCCTGCCGGGGATGTCGGCCGCAGCCGATCACCGCCCGCCACGGGCCCGGGGGAGGGCCGGCGGCCAGCCGGAGCCCGGGCGGTCGGCCGGAGGCGGTCCGAGGACCCCGTAGAGTGCTCCGCCGGTGCTGCGGGGAACCGCCGCGGCGGCCCGAGCGCGACATTTCGTCCCGCCTCGTCATCCGCCGCGAAACGGACACCTGTGGATTTACTCACAGCAAATTCACGCCATCACCGGACGGTCTCCGCGATCACCAGGAGTGCGAGGTGAATGACAGGTTGCGCGCACATATGCAGTGGACGGCGCTCACCTTGCACTGCGGTAACCAGGAGTGGGACCATTTCCACGTTCCCTGTCGCCCCAAGGTAGGTCACCTGTGTCACAGCACATAGCCAAGCCCCGTACCACCGCAGTGATCCTGGCCGGTGGCACCGGCCAGCGGGTGGGTCTGTCGATCCCCAAGCAGCTGCTGAAGATCGCCGGCAAGGCAGTCATCGAGCACACCCTGACCACCTTCGAGAAGGCCGACTCGATCGACGACATCATCGTGCTGATGGCGCCGGGTTACGTGCCCGACGTCGAGAAGATCGTCGCCAAGGCCGGATTCCGGAAGGTCACCAAGGTCATCGAGGGTGGCTCGACCCGGAACGAGACCACCGAGCGGGCCATCGCCGCCCTCGGCGAGGGCCTGGCGCCGGGCGAGGACCGCAACGTCCTCTTCCACGACGCCGTACGCCCCCTGCTGTCACAGCGTGTGATCGACGACTGCGTCACCGCCCTGGAGCGCTTCCAGGCCGTCGACGTCGCCATCCCCTCCGCGGACACCATCATCGTCACGCGCACGCACGGCGAGGACGGCGAGTTCATCACGGAGATCCCCGACCGCGCCCGGCTGCGCCGCGGCCAGACCCCGCAGGCCTTCAAGCTGTCGACCATCCGCCGGGCCTACGAGGTCGCCGCCGGCGACCCCAACTTCCAGGCGACGGACGACTGCTCGGTCGTCCTCAAGTACCTGCCCGACGTCCCGATCCACGTGGTCGCGGGCGACGAGTACAACATGAAGGTCACCCAGCCCGTCGACGTCTTCATCGCCGACAAGCTCTTCCAGCTGGCCTCCACCGCCACGCCCGAGCGCAACGGCGAGGAGGACTACCGTCAACTCCTCACCGGCAAGACCGTCGTGGTTTTCGGCGGCTCGTACGGCATCGGCAAGGACATCGCCGAACTCGCCGGGTCCTACGGCGCGAAGGTGTACGCGCTGGGCCGCTCCACCACCGGCACCCACGTCGAGAACCCGGAGGAGGTCGACGACGCGCTGTCCAAGGCGTACGGCGAGACCGGGCGCATCGACTACGTCGTCAACACCGCGGGCGTGCTGCGCATCGGCAAGCTGGCCGAGACCGACAACGCGACCATCGAGGAAGCGCTGAAGGTCAACTACCTGGCCCCGGTGCAGATCGCCCGCTCCTCCTACAAGTACCTCGCCGAGACCAAGGGCCAGCTGCTGCTGTACACCTCCAGCAGCTACACCCGCGGCCGCGCCGAGTACAGCCTCTACTCCTCCACCAAGGCCGCCATGGTGAACCTCACCCAGGCCCTGTCGGACGAGTGGGCCGGTGACGGCATCCGGGTGAACTGCGTCAACCCGGAGCGCACCGCCACGCCGATGCGCACCAAGGCGTTCGGCCAGGAGCCCGCCGGCTCCCTGCTCTCCTCCGAGGCCGTCGCGCGCACCTCGCTCGACGTGCTGCTGTCCGAGCTGACCGGGCACGTCATCGACGTCCGCCAGCAGGACCCGACCGCGCCGGCCGGCGAGGCCACCGGCTTCGAGCAGGCCCTGGCCAGCGTGTTGGACCGTCAGGACGGCGTGGCATAATCAGCAGCAAATAGCGTTCCGTTATTCAGGCCTCTGTGGCTGCCCGTTCGCCGAGCATTCACAGGGGCCTGAATCCGTAAACTCCCGGAGCCTTCACCATTCGCTTTCCGGACTTTTTCTGCCTTAACAACCGGCACCCCTCCCAGAGCAGGTTCTCCGTGATATCCACCGCTATTCGCGTGGCCCGGGTGGGCAGCGCGGCCGAACTGGCCGCGGCGGTCCTCATGATCTTGGGCTACCCCTGCCTCATGCTGGCCGCGCTCGTCCCGAGCGTCCCCGCCTTCGCGGCGGCGACCGCCGTGACGTACCTCGCGGACCACTTCCTGCACCGCAGGAACAGTTACCTGGTCAGCCGCCTCAGCAAGGTGCGGGCCGGCCTGTCGATCCGCTTCCTGATCCGACAGCTGCTCCTGATCCTGCTGCTGGCCCGCCTGGACCTCTCGGACGGCCTGGTCTTCTACGCGGCGATCGCCTGCTTCATCGCCTTCTACGGCCTCCAGGCCCCGCACGGCGCGCTGGTCACCCTGATCCGCAACCGCCGCCGGATGCCGGTCGCCACCCGCAACGTCGACCTGGCCGCCCGCATCCGCATCCCGGACGCCCCGCCGCAGGGCCTGCTGAACCGCTCCGCGGAGAAGATGCTCCACCTCGACCTCGCGGCGGTCGTCGGCCTGCTGGTCGCCGGGGCCACCGACACGGCCGTGGCGGCCTTCGTCGGCGTCGGCGTCACGCTGGTCGTGGGCACGCTCTACGTCGCCGCGCTGGTGCCCTACGTGCGCGGCAGCAAAATACCGCCGAACGCCGACCGGGTACTGACCGCCGTGGACGAGTGGCTGCGCGACTACCGGCCGCAGACGGTGCTCTACTTCTCCGGCTCCAGGGACTCCACGTACCAGGTCAACATGTGGCTGGAGACCATGGAGCAGCTGGAGTCGCGGCCGCTGATCATTCTGCGTGAGCGCGTCATACTGCAGAACCTGGCGCCCACCACGGTCCCCGTCATCTGCGTGCCCGGAGGGGTGCACCTGATGAACATGGACCTGTCCACGGTGCGGGTCGCGCTGTACGCGGCGAACGTCGGCAAGAACATCCACCTGCTGCGCGTGCCGACCATGAAGCACGTCTTCATCGGGCACGGCGACAGCGACAAGCTCGCCAGCGTGAACCCGTTCAGCAAGGTGTACGACGAGGTGTGGACCGCGGGCCGGGCCGGCCGCGACCGCTACGCCATCGCCGACGTCGGCGTCCGCGACGAGGACATCGTGGAGGTCGGCCGTCCGCAGCTCGCGCCGATCCGGACCTCGACGGACGCCTCCGGCACGCCCGGTGACGCGGCCGCCGGCGAGAGCTGCCCGACCGTGCTGTACGCGCCGACCTGGGAGGGCTGGGACGACAACCCCGGCAACACCTCCCTCCTGCTCGCGGGCGAGAACATCGTGCGCGGGCTGGTCCAGGCCGACCCGCCGGTCCGTGTCCTGTACAAGCCGCACCCGTTCACCGGCACGCGCAGCGCCCAGGCAGGGGCCGCGCACCGCAGGATCACCGCCCTGATCGAGAAGTCGGCCGCCGAGCGGGCAGCCGACCCGCGCTTCGCCGCCGACGCGACCGCCCAGGCCGCGGCCAAGGCCGAACTCGCCCGCGTCCAGGCCCGGATCGCGGAACTGTCCGGCACCGGCGACGAGAAGGGCGACGAGGCCGAGGCCACCCGTGACGGGCTGGTCGACGTCAAGAAGCACGAGGAGATCGCCCGGCTGCGCATCGAGTGGAACGACGCCTACTGGCGTTCCTTCGGCAGCTGGGAGCACCGGGTCATCACGGGCGCCGAGCCGCGCCTGTACGACTGCTTCAACGTCTGTGACGGCATGGTCTCCGACATCTCCAGCGTCGTCTCCGACTTCATCGCGAGCGGCAAGCCGTACGCGGTCACCGACTCCGCGGAGCTCGGTGTGGAGGAGTTCAAGCGGCAGAACACCGCGGTGCGCGCCGCGGTGATCCTCTCCAACGGCGCGGCCGAACTGGACGCGCTGCTCGCGGCCGTCCGTGACCCCGCGTCCGACCCGCTGGCGGCGGACCGCGGCGAGCTCAAGCAGTACCTGCTCGGCCCGGACGAGCCGGCCTCCATCGTCCAGTTCAACACCGCGGTGACGAACCTGGCGGTCAAGGCCGACACCCGCAACGTGGGCCAGGACGCGCGGGTCGCCACCGCCGGCGCGGAGGAGGCCGAGGAGATGGCCGACGCGATGCCCGTGCCGCGGGCCGCCTCGACGCCCGGCGACCCGGACGGCGTGGCCGCCGGCTGACCGCGCTCGCTCGCCGACCAAGGGCCCGGCCCCGGGAACCACTTCCCGGGGCCGGGCCCTTTCGGTGTTCTCGCCCTCGCTTTACCGTTCGCGCCGTCGCTCTTACCCGCCCGCCCTACCGTGAGGTGAGGCTGTTCGCCCGCCGGGTGACCTCGGTCACGGAGGGGTGGGGCGCAGGCAACCCCTCGCACCACCCGACCGTCTTCCAGGTAGCCAATAGGTGGATACGGGGGAAATGTTCCATGACTAGGGGGAAGAGTGACCCTGCCGCAGCCTGATGTGAGCGTGATCATCGGGGCGTACGACGCGATGCCGTACCTGGTGGAGTGCCTGGCCTCCGTCCGGGCCCAGACCCTCGACGCGGCGCGCCTCGAGGTGATCGCGGTCGACGACGGCTCGACGGACGGCACGGGGGAGTACCTGGAGGAGTTCGCGGCGGACGCCCCCATGCCGGTCACGGTGATCCGGCAGGAGAACTCGGGTGGCCCCAGCGGCCCGCGCAACGTCGGCCTCGGCAAGGCCGCGGGGCGGTACGTCTTCTTCCTCGACGCCGACGACCGGCTCGGCCCCGAGGCCCTGGAGCGGATGGTCGCCGCCGCCGACCGCAACGGCACGGACGTGGTCGTGGGCCGGGTCGAGGGCGTCAACCGCGCCGCGCCGAAGTCGATGTGGGGTCAGAACCTGGACCGCACGGACGTCTTCTCCTCCAACATCAAGTTCACGCTCAGCGCGCAGAAGCTCTTCCGCCGCGCCCTGCTGCAACGCCACGGCATGCGGTTCGACGAGTCCCTGTGGACCGGCGAGGACGCGTTGTTCACGATGGAGGCCTACCTGCGGGCCGACGGCGTCTCCGTGATAGCCGACCACACCTGCTACTACCTGGTGGGCCGCGAGGACGGCAAGCACGTGACGAAGAGGGGGAGTTACACCCTGCGCTTCGACTCCGCCCGCGCCCTGATGCGACTGATAGCGGAGATGGTGCCCGCCGGACCTCGGCGCGACACCCTCATGGTCCGCCCCTTCGTCGTCACCCTGCTCCCGCAGTTCGGCCCCAAGTACCTGAAGGACGACGAGTCCGTCCGGCGCAGGAAGTTCGAGCTGGCGAAACCCCTGCTGGAGGCGTACTGGAACGACGAGGTCGCCCGCCGCCTCAAGGTCCACGAGCGACTGCGGCTGCACCTGGTCGCCACCAGCCGGCCCGAACTCCTCGAAGAGGTCGTGGCGTTCGTCAGGAGCAAGAAGACGCCCGCCGCCGTCCTGGAACGCAAGGGCAGCCGCCTCTACCTGGCCTACCCGCACTTCCGCGACCGGACGGCCGGCATACCCGACGCCGTCTACCTCGCCCCGCCCCGCGAGGCCCGCGCGTTCCCGGGCTACCGGGAGGACCGCATCGACTCCCTGGTGCGCCGGGTGGCCCGCAGGGCCCGCCGCATCCTGCCCTCCCGCGAGGACGGTCCCGGGGACCGGGCGGCGGCGGCATGACCGGCCGGCCGTACGGCTGTCAGCGAGCAGCCGGCGCGGCGACCGCGGCGGCGAACCCGGCCGCGCCGTCGCGCAGTTGCGGCGGGGCGGCCCCCACGCACACATGCGCGTACCGACCGGTGGTCGGCACGCGCATGTCGGTCCGCCCGGAGTCGTTCCGGACGGGGAGTCTCCTAGTCGCGGCCCGGCTGGAGGCGCCGCAGCGGACGGCCGACGGCACGCCGGGCCCGGCGGTAGACCGAGGTCGACGAAGCGTCCTGGGCCGGCTTGACGGACACCGCGGCCGGCTTGACCGGCGTCTTGGCCCGCGCCACGTCACGCTTCAACTGCGCGTTGTCCTTCGACAGTTGGGTGATACGGCTCTGCAGGAACCCGAACCGCGCGGTGAGCGAGTCGAGGTCCATGTCGTTCCAGGGGCGGATGCCCGCCGGGAAGCGCAGCTTCCGCATGCGGGCCTCGAAGGCCGCGCCGCCGTCGCCGTGCGTGAAGGTGTTCTGCAGGCCGTTCTTGTCCAGGAAGCCCGTGAAGCGCTCGAACCGCTCCTGGTGACCGCCGGACAGCTTGGTGAAGTCGGCCTCCTCGTACAGCCGCGCCGGGTCCAGGTCCTCGGGGATCTGGTCGATGCGCTGGTGCGGGATGTCGAAGTAACGGCACAGCTCCAGCGTCCGCGAGTCCGCGGTCAGCACGGTGGCGGGCGTGCCCGCGAGGAGGGCCGCGATGTTGCCGTGGATGCGGGAGCCGAAGGAGAAGTCGAAGTCGCGCAGGTCGTCGATCCAGGTGACCGGGTCGATGTAGATGCGGACCTTGTCCTCGGCGTACATCGGGTGGTCCGGGTGCGACGGCATCCCGGTGACCTTGCCGTTGGGGTGCGACAGGTCCCGCCAGTGCAACTGCTTGGCGTCACTGAGGTTCTGCGCGATGTACCGCAGGTTCGGGTAGCGGGCGTGGGTGCGGCGGATGACCTGGTCCATGCCCTGGGTGCGCACCGCGCTGTGCGACCCGTTGATCGCGATCCGGGAGTCGGCGGTCAGCGCCGTCGCCGGCTTGTGCACCGCGAGTTCCTTGCCGTACATGAAGAGGGAGGGGCAGCCGATGACCTCGACGTCCCGGAAACCCATGCCCTTCAGGTACTGCTCGGTGAACTCGCCGCGCACACCGATGGTGGCGCTGCGGTCGAGCACCGCGGAGACGAACTCGCGTACCGAGGGCTCCATGGCCTTCAGCCGGTCCGGGTTGTAGTCCAGCGAGGACTGCGCGCCGACACCGACCACGACGACCGGGATCTTCAGCTTGGTGATCAGCCGCGTCAGCTTCTGCAGCGCGGGCTCGAACGACAGCCGGAAGGCGTTGGCGAGGGGTACGACGAACGCGTCGTACTCCTCGTTGATCCGCCCGGCCGCGGTCGGGTCGATCCGCATGCGGTTCGAGACGACCTCGACGTCAGGCGTCTCGAGGATCTTGTGGGCGGCATCACTGAAGATCAGGTTGCCGGAGTTGGTGGCGATCACGTCGCGGTGGAGGGCTTCCTCCACAGGAACGACGTCGTAGGGGCTCTTCCCTGATCTGAGGAGTATGCGCTTCACGTGGCGAACTGTAGGTGACACAAACTTCAGATTAAATTTGGATGCTCTTTGATTTCTATGAGCAACCTGCACAACCTTTTTGCCATATGCGGTGCGTGAGTGAGCAGTTACAGCTGCGATGTGTCCGCGAGGTGGACCGACGCGCGGTGCCCGCCCCGCTTCGCGTAGATTGCCGGACGGGGCTGTCGGACCTACGCGAGGGGACAAAGACCAAGGTGGCAGGGGCAAGACAAGCCGTGAACGAGGCCCACCGGCTCGTCGTCAAGGTGGGTTCCTCGTCGCTGACGACCGCGACCGGCGGACTGGACGCCGACCGGGTCGACGCGCTCGTCGACGTCCTCGCCAAGAGCCGAAGTGGAGGGGAACGTGAGATTGTTCTCGTTTCCTCCGGAGCCATCGCGGCCGGCCTCGCCCCGCTCGGCCTGCGCCGCCGTCCGCGCGACCTCGCCCGCCAGCAGGCCGCGGCCAGCGTCGGCCAGGGCCTGCTCGTGGCCCGTTACACCGCCTCCTTCGCCCGCTACGGCGTACGCGTCGGCCAGGTGCTGCTCACCTCCGACGACATGAGCCGGCGCTCCCACCACCGCAACGCCTCCCGCACCCTCGACCAGCTCCTCGCGATGGGCGCCCTCCCGGTCGTCAACGAGAACGACACCGTCGCCACCGACGAGATCCGCTTCGGCGACAACGACCGGCTCGCCGCCCTCGTCGCCCACCTCGTCCGCGCCGACCTGCTGGTGCTGCTGTCCGACATCGACGGCGTCTACGACGGCGACCCGAGCAAGCCGGGCACCTCCCGGATAGCGGAGGTGCGGGGACCCGCCGACCTCGCGCACGTCGACATCGGCAGCGCCGGCAAGGCGGGCGTGGGCACCGGCGGCATGGTCACCAAGGTCGAGGCCGCGCGGATCGCGGCGGCGGCCGGCATCCCCGTGGTGCTGACCAGCGCGGTCCACGCGGCCGACGCGCTCTCCGGCGGCGACACCGGCACCTACTTCCACTCCACCGGCAAGCGCTCCGCGGACCGGCTGCTGTGGCTGCAGCACGCCTCCACCCCGCAGGGCTCGCTCACCCTCGACGACGGGGCCGTGCGCGCGGTCGTCGAGGGCCGCAAGTCGCTGCTGCCGGCCGGGATCGCCGGCCTGGAGGGCGAGTTCAGCGCGGGCGACCCCGTGGAGCTGCTCGACGGACAGGGGCGCGCGGTGGCCCGCGGGCTCGTCAACTTCGACGCCCGGGAGATCCCCCGGCTGATCGGCCGCTCGACCCGGGAACTGGCCCGCGACCTGGGACCCGGATACGAGCGCGAGGTCGTCCACCGGGACGACCTGGTGCTTCTGCAGCCCTGAGCGGAGCCGGGCACCGTCCGGACAGGTGCCCGAGGCATCCGAAAACGGGGTGAACGTCCCGGCGCGGGCGTAGCCCTGAGGTGGACGTTCCGCAAAACCGCCCCACGAGCCCTTGCGGCCTGCTCAACTTTGTCTCAGGGACCCATCGAGTACGAGCACTGCCCGGGCACTGCTCGACCGTCGTGTGAAGGAGGCCGTCGTGAGACGAGTGCGCCCTGGGGCGGCGGCGTCCCGCGGTGGTACCCCCTCCCGGGCGGCCGGCGAAGAGCGGACCCTGACGAGCGTGGCGGCCGGCGACCGCTTCGAGGGCGAGCGCCCCGAGGACCTCCCGCGGCTGTGGCACATCACCCTCAGCGTCTCCGGCGAGGAGGCCCCGCTGAAAGAGGTGCGGCGGGCGCTCGAACAACTCGCGCACGACCACCCCTTCCTGCTGACCAGCAGATACGCCAACGACCACGCGGAGATCCGGTACTGGGAGGAGGCCCGCGACCTGCACGACGCGGCCGCCGTCGCCCTGCGCCTGTGGGGCGAGCACCGCCAGACCGCGGGACTGCCGCCGTGGGAGATCGTCGGCCTGGAGGTCATCGACCGCCAGACCTACCACCAGCGCGTCGCCGAGGGGTACGGGCCGGCGCCGGCCACCCCTGTCGGAGTTCACCCCTTTTGAGCCCGTCTCGCGCTGTGGAACGACCGGTGTACGCGCCCGCCCGGCGCACTACCCTTTGCTCATGACCACGCTCTCTCCGTACGACTCCATGTCCCCGGTCACCCGGGCCGCCTACCGCGCCAAGGCGGCCGCCGCCGACCTCGCGCCGCTGCCGCGGGCCGACAAGGACGACGCGCTGCTCGCCGTCGCGGACGCCCTGGAAGTCCGTACGAGCGAGATCGTCGAGGCCAACGCCAAGGACGTCGCCCGGGCCCGCGAGGCCGGCACCAGCGAGTCCGTCGTCGACCGCCTGACGCTCACCCCCGAGCGGGTGCGCGCGATCGCCTCCGACGTCCGGGACGTCGTCGCCCTGCCCGACCCGGTCGGCGAGGTGGTGCGCGGTTCGACCCTGCCCAACGGCATCGACCTGCGCCAGGTCCGCGTCCCGCTCGGCGTGGTCGGCATCATCTACGAGGCCCGCCCCAACGTCACCGTCGACGCCGCCGCCCTGTGCCTGAAGTCCGGCAACGCGGTACTGCTGCGCGGCTCGGCCTCGGCGTTCGAGTCGAACAGCGCCCTGGTCCGGGTGATCCGCGACGCCGTGGGCGGCGCCGGGCTGCCCGCCGACGCCGTGCAGCTGGTGCCCGGCGAGAGCCGCGAGAGCGTGCGCGAGCTGATGCGCGCCCGCGGCCTGGTCGACGTGCTGATCCCGCGCGGCGGTGCCTCGCTGATCCAGACCGTCGTCTCGGAGTCCACCGTCCCGGTCATCGAGACCGGCACCGGCAACTGCCACGTCTACGTCGACGCCCAGGCCGACCTCGACATGGCGGTCGGCATCCTGATCAACTCCAAGGCGAGCCGGGTCAGCGTCTGCAACTCCGCCGAGACCCTCCTCGTGCACCAGGACATCGCCGCCGAGTTCCTGCCGCGCGCCCTGGACGCCCTCGCGGAGGCCGGGGTCACCGTGCACGCCGACGAGCGGGTCCTGGCCTACGCCAAGGACTCCAAGGCCACCGTGGTGGAGGCGACCCCGGAAGACTGGGAGACCGAGTACCTCTCCTACGACATCGCCGCCGCCGTCGTCGACTCGCTCGACAAGGCCGTCGAGCACATCCGGCTGTGGACCTCCGGGCACACCGAGGCCATCGTGACGACCTCCCAGCAGGCCGCCCGGCGGTTCACCCGACTGGTCGACTCCACGACGGTCGCCGTCAACGCCTCCACCCGGTTCACCGACGGCGGGCAGTTCGGCTTCGGCGCGGAGATCGGCATCTCGACGCAGAAGCTGCACGCGCGGGGCCCGATGGGGCTGCCGGAGCTGACCAGCACCAAGTACATCGTCACCGGTGACGGGCACATCCGGCGCTGAGAGCGGCGCCGGGCGCGGCCGGTCACGGACCGGAACGCCGGGTGGGCATATGCGCCCGGCGGGTGCCTTCGACGCGTGCCCGGCGCGCGCCCCGGCCTCGCGCCCATCGCGGCGGGCTGTCTCAGCAGTCGGATGAATTGCCCCTTCGTCTGCCGAAATTGACCCCCCAGGTCTACTCTGGACTCGTGCCGGAGGACGTGGGGGGCAAGCCGTTCCCAGACGGCTGGGAGCCCGACGACGACCACGACCGCGGGGTGTCGGACGAAGAGTTCGCCTCCGTGGTCTTCGACGAGGCCTTCGTACAGGCGGCCGTGGCGCACGAGCCGACCGCCGTCGAACGCCTCCTGGCCGCTGCCCGCGCGAGAGCGGAAGCCTCCGAGGCCGAGGCCCGCCGGGCGCTCGGCAGAGGCGAACGCTACGAGCACGGCTTCGGCCCCGGCGGACCGTTCGGGTTCGGCCATGATCCCGACCTCGACGACCTCGACGACGCCGACATCCTCGAACGGCGCTACGGCGCCCCCGGGACGTACGGCAAGCACGTCCGCTGGCACCGCCCCGTCGCCTGGATGCTCGCCCTCGTGATGGGCGTCGGCATGGTCGCGCTGGCCTTCGCGGCGGTCTACCGCGGGACCTCCTCGGGCGGCAGCCGCGACCAGGTCCCGCCGCCCGCCTCGACCGGTCTGGAACAGGGCGGCTCGACGGCGCCCTCCGCCTCCGCCGCCCCCTCCCGGCCGACCGTCTCGGCCTTCCCGCGCACGCCCTGACCCCTCTGCGGGGGCTTCCCGGCATTTCTGGTGAGAACCTGTCAGAAGTTGTCGTGCAGCGGGGCGTTTACCCGAGGGCCCGGAGACCTACCCTGAAGATATGGGAGGGCCTGGAGAACCACCTGAGGGGGCACCCGAGGGCGGCCCCGGTGGTGCGGAGGACGAGTACCGATCCGTCGTCTTCGACGAGTCGTTCGTCCGCGCTGCCCGCCTCCAGGAGTTCTCCGCGCAGGAGCGCATGGCCGACCACGCGCCCGCCGTGCGCCGCCGCCCGCCCCTGCGCCGGGGCCTGTCCCGGCAGGTCCTGGTCCTGGTCCTGCTGATCGCCGTCGCCTTCGGCACCGCGATCTACATGGGCGTACGGAACCCCTACCAGACGCCCGCCTCCCGGCAGCCCGTGGAGCCGCTGCGGATGACCGTCATCCCGCTCACCCCCGGCGGCAGGGTGCCCGGCCACGCCAGCCCCGAGTACCTGTACGCGCACAGCCCCGCCGCGCAGTTCCGCATCGGCGCCGAGGGCATCCCGCTGCCCGCCTCCCGGCGCACCGCGCACTTCTCCGACAGCCAGATCGTCGGCGCCCTGACCACCGCCAAGGACTACATCGTCCGTTCCTCGCTGTACCCCGAGGTCCTCACCGGGCAGCAGGTGCGGCCCGTGCGGATGCTCCTCGACAGCGACCAACTCGACCAGTTCGACGAGAGTTTCGCCCACCCGGCGGCCGACGGCCGGCACGCCCCGACCGGCTGGCTGGTCCGCATCGACCCGGCCGGCGCCGAACTGGCCGACTCCAGGATCCGGGTCCAGGGCACCCTCCAGGCCGCCGAGACCGACTCGTCCACGCTCGAGGTCACCGCCGACCACACCTTCGTCTACGCCCTGCGCCCGGCCGGTGCCGACCACGCGGCCGCGGCCTCGCTGTTCACCGTCCGGCGCGAGCTGCACTTCCGCTTCGACCGCGACGACCTGCGCCTGCACACCGCGCAGCTGGCCGTCTCCTATGTCCAGGCGGGCCCCCTGTCCTGCGCCGAGGACTCGACGAACCACCTGCGGCCGCTGCTCGCCGGCCAGACCGCCAAGGCGGGCGGCCCGGCCGGTACGGACCCCTACGCCACCGGCAGCGCCACGGCCCTGTGCGGCTCCCTCGCGACGAGCGCCCAGCCCAGGGTCTGAGCGCCGCCGCACGCGGGCGCCGCCCCCTCCGCGGCGCTTCCGGGTCGCTCCCGCCCGGGATATGCAGCCGGTGTGGACCGGGCGGTCAGCCGCCCTCGCGCGGCGGGGTGTCCGAGGGCGGTTCTTCGGTCGGCGGCTGGTCCTGCGACGCGCCGTTCGTGAACCCGCCGAAGCCGCGCCGCACCCGGCCGCCGAGGTCCCCGGCCCCGCCGGCCAGATCGCTGACCAGCTTCATCAGCGGGTCCTTGGAGCTCTTCACCTGCGTGGTGTAGCTCGCCGCCGACTCACGGAAGGAGTCGGTGACCGAGGTGTCCTTGTCCTCGCTGCGCCGCGGGTAGTGGCCGTCCATGATCCGCTGGAAGTCGCGGGACTCGGACCACTTCTTCAGCTCGGCCGCCCGCACGGTGGTGAAGGGGTGCGAGCG
This sequence comes from Streptomyces sp. NPDC005574, assembly GCF_040605435.1. NCBI lineage: Bacteria > Bacillati > Actinomycetota > Actinomycetes > Kitasatosporales > Streptomycetaceae > Streptomyces > Streptomyces sp. NPDC005574. The sequence goes on along the minus strand of NZ_JBEXCW010000019.1, from coordinate 64,940 downwards.
GGGCAGCACGTTGAGGATCTTGAGCACGGAGTCGCGCAGATCGCCCCCCGCCTCGTACTCCTCGGCCTGCTCCAGGAACGCGTCCACGTTCATCTCGTGCAGGTGGTTGCCGCCCGCGATCTTCATCAGACCGCGCATCGAGGCCCGCAGGTCCTGCCCGACCAGCAGACCCGCCCGGTCCGCGGACAGCTCCGACTTGCGGAACCACTCGCGCAGCGCGGTGACGATCGCCATGATCGCGAGGTTGCCCAGGGGTATCCAGGCGACCTTGAGGGCCAGGCCCGTCAGGAAGAGCAGGATGGTCCGGTAGACCGAGTGGCCGGACAGGGCGTGCCCCACCTCGTGCCCGACGACCGCCCGCATCTCCTCCTCGTCGAGCAGCTCGACGAGCCCGGTGGTGACGACGATGATCGGCTCGTCCAGGCCGATGCACATCGCGTTGGGCCGCGGGTCCTGGGTGACGTACATCGGCGGGACCTTCTCCAGGTCCAGGATGTGACAGGCGTCCCGCAGCATGTCGTCGAGGTGCGCGAACTGTCGCTCGCAGACGCGCACCGAGTCGGACAGGAACAGCAGCCGCAGGCTGCGCTCGGGCAACAGGCCGCTCAACGCCTTGAAGACGGTGTCGAAACCGCTCAGCTTGCGCAGCGCCACCAGCGCGGAGCGGTCGGCGGGGTGCTCGTAGGTTCGCGAGGAGATCCCCGGGAAGCGCCTGCGCTGCCTGCTCGGCACCTGCTCGTGCCCGCTCTGCTCGTGGCCGTCGTCGTCGGACATGTCTTCCCCCATGTGCGTCTGTGGTGGCCGTCTGCGGCCCCTGCGCGCCCCCGAAGCAGAGCCCAGCCTAGGCGGAGATACCGTGGACGGGCAGTACAGCGAAGGAGTCGTCGTCATGGAGCACAGTCCCGCAGCCACCTGGCTCACCGAGGCAGCGAGCGCCGCCGAGCAGCAGGGGGCGGGCAATCTGCTCCGGGTCGTACTGATCGTGATGATCGTGGGCTGTGTCCTGACCGCGTGGTTCCTGCTGCGGGGGTACAAGCGGAAGGACGACTGAGCCGGGGGGAAGGTTCCCCGACGGTGGAGTCGGCGTGATCGCGGCCGAGGTGCCCGCTTACCATGAGCCGACATCTTTATCCCGCCCACACCGGATAGGTCCTGCCGAAGATGAGCTTCCACAGCACCGCAGCCCAGTTGGTCACGCTTGCCGCCGAGGGCGAGGAGCACGGCGGCAACCACGAGAGCCTCAGCCCCTACCTCACCGGCGGCGGCGCGCTGTTCGTCCTGCTGCTCCTGCTGTGGATCACCACGCGCTTCAACCGCGACCGCTGAGTCCGGCAAAGGCCTCTTTCCGGGCCGGCCCCGGGGGACTCCCGGCCGAGCCTGACAGGCCGGGCCGGTAGGGTCTGCACGCATGGGAGAGCAGGACATGCCTACCGGTCCGGCGAACGACGCGGCGAACGGTGCGGACGACGAGCCGGCGGGTGCTGCCGGAAACCCCCCGCCGAGCGGCGGCGCAGGGAGACGGCCGGCCGCCGGCGGCTCCGGGAGACCTCCGGTGACAGGCCCCCGCAACGGCCCCTCCAGCCCGGGCAAGCGCCGCCTGGGCGTCATGGGCGGAACGTTCGACCCGATCCACCACGGGCACCTCGTGGCGGCCAGTGAGGTCGCCGCGCGGTTCCACCTCGACGAGGTGGTGTTCGTGCCGACGGGGCAGCCGTGGCAGAAGACCCACCGCGCGGTCTCCCCGGCGGAGGACCGCTACCTGATGACGGTCATCGCGACCGCCGAGAACCCGCAGTTCTCGGTCAGCCGGATCGATATCGACCGCGGCGGCCCGACCTACACCGCGGACACCCTGCGCGACCTGCGCGCGCTCAACCCCGACACCGACCTGTTCTTCATCACCGGCGCCGACGCCCTCGGCCAGATCCTGACCTGGCGGGACACGGAGGAACTGTTCTCCCTCGCGCACTTCGTCGGGGTCACCCGGCCGGGCCACGTCCTGTCCGACGACGGTCTCCCCGAAGGCGGTGTCTCGCTCGTCGAGGTCCCCGCCCTCGCCATCTCCTCCACCGACTGCCGTGCGAGAGTCGCCAAGGGCGATCCCGTCTGGTACCTGGTGCCGGACGGCGTCGTGCGCTACATCGACAAGCGTGAGCTGTACCGCGGCGAGTGAGCCGAGAGGGGCACCGGTGAACGACCGACACGACGCGGGGCACGAGGACGACCCCTACGAGGGCGACCGCTACGAGATCGTCGGCTACGACGAGTACGGCCGTCCCGTCTACCAGCAGGTCCCACGGCAACAGGCTCCGCAGCAGCCGTACGACCCGTACGCGCAGCAGAACTACGGCTACGACCCGTACGCGACGGGCTGGCAGCAGCCCGCGCCCTCCTACGACCCCTACGGCACGGGCCGGCAAGCACCCGTCCCGCCGTACGACCCGTACGCGACCGGCGCACCGCAGGCCGGTGGTCCCGCGACGGCGTACGACCCCTACGGCCAGACCGCCGCGGGCGGCCGGCAGCCCGGGGCCGCCGAACAGACCGCGTACATCCCGCAGCAGGCCGGCCCGGCCGCGGAACCGGCCGCCCCGCCCCGCCCCGCACCCGGCCTGCGCGGCGAGCAGCAGGGCGAGCACGGCGCCGTCCCCGGGCAGGGGCAGGGGCAGGCCGCCGAAGCCGAACCGGACTACCACACCGAGCAGTTCGCGTTCATCGAGGAACCGGACGCCGAGTCCGAGGACGTCATCGACTGGCTGAACTTCACCGAGAACCGCACCGAGCGCCGGGAGGAGGCCAAGCGGCGCGCCCGCGGGCGCCTCGTGGCCCTGGTCGTCACCCTGGCCCTGGTCGCGGCCGGAGGGGTCGGCTACCTCTGGTACGCCGGGAAGCTGCCCGGCTCGTCCTCCTCCGACCCGAAGACCGGCACCGCCACGGCCGCGGGCGCCCAGAAGCGGGACGTGATCGTCGTCCACCTGCACAACACCAGGAAGGGCGGCACCTCCACGGCGCTGCTCGTCGACAACACCACCACCAAGCAGGCCACCACCGTCCTGCTGCCCAACTCCCTCTCCCTGACCGACGACGACGGCTCGGCGACCACGCTGGCCAAGTCGGTCGACGACGACGGCTCCTCGGGCACCCGCGACGCGCTCGACACCGTCCTCGGCACCGACATCCAGGGCACCTGGCGGCTGGACACCCCCTACCTGCAGAACCTCGTCGACCTCGTCGGCAACATCGAGGTCGACACCGACGCGGACGTGCCCGACCCGTCCACCACGAAGAAGGGCACCGCGCCCCTCGTGCACCGGGGCAAGGCCCAGACCCTCAGCGGCAAGGCGGCCGTCGCCTACGCCACCTACCGAGCCTCCGGCGAGGCCCAGAACGCCCAGCTGGAGCGGTTCGGCCAGGTCCTGCAGGGCGTGATGCGGAAACTGTCCTCCGACCCGGCGGGCGCGACCACCACCGTCCAGACGCTCGCCCAGATCCTCGACCCGTCGCTGACCGACAAGGACCTCGGCACCTTCCTCGCCAAGCTCGCCGACCTCGCCAAGGGCGGCGACTACAAGACCGCCCTGCTGCCCGTGCAGGGCGACGGCACGCTGAGCGCGCAGACCAGCGCCAGTGTCGTCAAGGACGTGCTCGGCGGCACCGCGAAGAGCCCCGACCAGGGCACCTCGGTCCGCGTGTCCCTGCAGAACGCCAGCGGGACCAAGGACAACACCGAGAAGGCGCGCGTCGCGCTCCTCAACGGCGGCTTCACCTTCCTGGGCGGCGGTACGGCGAGCACGCAGGCCGCCTCCACGGTCGTCTACACGGACGCCGCCGACAAGGAGAACGCCACCGAGGTCGCCAAGACGCTCGGCCTGCCGGCCGCTGCCGTGGCCAAGGGCAAGGTCTCCTCGAACGCGAACGTCTCGGTGGTCCTCGGCCAGGACTACCAGCCCTCCGCCTCCTGACCCGCGACGGCGCCCCGGGTGATCCACTGATCACGTGGGGTGCCGTCGGCCGTCCGTGAGACCCTTGACCTCCAGTGCCCGCCGACGGAAAGCCACGCAGTGACCGCGACCGACCGCTCTCTCGAACTCATCAACACCGCCGCACAGGCGGCCGCAGACAAGCTCGCCCACGACGTCATCGCCTACGACGTCAGTGACGTCCTGTCGATCACCGACGCCTTCCTGCTGGCGTCCGCCCCCAACGACCGCCAGGTCAAGTCGATCGTCGACGAGATCGAGGAACGGCTCCAGAAGGAGCTCGGCGCCAAGCCGGTACGCCGTGAGGGCGACCGCGACGCCCGCTGGATCCTGCTCGACTACGTCGACATCGTCGTCCACGTCCAGCACAGCGAGGAGCGTGTCTTCTACGCCCTGGAGCGGCTGTGGAAGGACTGCCCCGAGCTGGAACTGCCCGCCGACGCCAAGGCGACCCGCGGCAAGGGCGAGGAGCACGCCAAGCTGCGGTCCGACGAGGACGCCGAGGAGTTCGGGGAGCTGCGGTGACTGCCCCCTCGGGCGCCGGCTCCGGCTCCAGGACGGGCCGGGGCCGCCGCGTCATCCTGTGGCGGCACGGCCAGACCTCCTGGAACCTGGAGGGCCGCTTCCAGGGCACCACGGACGTCGAGCTCACCGAGACGGGCGTCGGACAGGCCCGGCGCGCCGCCCGGCTGCTCGCCTCCCTCAAGCCTGACGCGATCGTCGCCTCCGACCTCCGGCGGGCCGCGAACACCGCCGCCGAGCTGGCCGAGCTCACCGGCCTCGACGTCACCCACGACGAGGGCCTGCGCGAGACCTACGCGGGCGTCTGGCAGGGGCTGACCCACCAGGAGATCATCGCCCGGCACGGCGAGGAGTACACCGCCTGGAAGCGCGGTGAGCCCGTGCGCCGCGGCGGCGGCGAACTGGAGACGGAGGTGGCCGACCGCGCCGCGCCCGTGGTGCTCCGGCACGCCGAGAAGCTGCCCGAGGAGGGCACGCTCGTCGTGGTCAGCCACGGCGGCACGATCCGCACCACCATCGGACGCCTCCTCGGCCTGGAGGCGCGCCACTGGGAGAGCCTCGGCGGCCTCTCCAACTGCTGCTGGTCGGTGCTCGGCGAGGGCGCCCGCGGCTGGCGCCTGCTGGAGCACAACGCCGGCACGCTGCCCGAACCGGTGCTCGGCGACGACGACTGAGCGGTACGCACCGGACCCCGCTCCGGGGCCCCGACCCGGATTTCACTTTCCGGCAGGTCGCAGGCTAAAGTTCTTCTTGTTCGCCCCCGCCGAGCGGGAAGAACACGCGGGGCTATAGCTCAGTTGGTAGAGCGCCTGCATGGCATGCAGGAGGTCAGGAGTTCAATTCTCCTTAGCTCCACAACGACACTCTCTTGAGTTGTCAAAGATCAGTTCGCGAAGATCCCGTCCCTTTCAGGGGGCGGGATTTCTCGTTTCCTCGCCGCACTCCGCCGCGGAGCGGGCCGGCGACGAAGGCCACAGGCTCTCCCCCCGCTCCCGCAGCAGGGCCGCGCGACGTGCCGTGTCCTCGTCGGCGGGCGTGTAGACCACGATCCGGCACTCCGGCATGCCGTTGACCGACAGTGACACCGACGTCATGCGCAGCTCGCCCAGCTCCCTGTGCCGGAAGGCCTTGACCCGCCGTCCGGGCTCCAGCACGTCGCCGCTCTCCCACAGTCGGGCGAAGTGCGGGCTCACCGCGGACAGCCCGCGTATGAAGCCCTCCCACGCGGGCTCCCCGGCATGCAGTCCGTACGCGGCGCGCAGCGTCGCCACCATCATGGGCAGTTCGCTGTCCCGGAACCGCAGCGGGCAGTCCTCCTCCGGGACCGTGAACAGCTTCCACAGCACGTTGGGCGGGCGCTCGCCCGGTCCCGGCCGCACCGAGAACAGGTCCCGGTAGACCGGGTTGGCGGCCAGCACGTCGTAACGAGCGTTGTAGACCACCGCCGGGCGCGGCACCAGGGCGTCGATGATGCCCTGGATCTCCGCACCCACGCTCCGCACGACGGACTCCGGGACGGCGGCGTACGGCACTTCGGCCAGGTGGTACAGATGCTCCCGCTCCGGTGTGTCCAGCCGCAGGGTGCGGGCCACGGCGTCCAGGACCTGCGGGGAGGCGTTGATCGGCCGGCCCTGCTCCAGCCATGTGTACCAGGTGACGCCGACGCCGGAGAGCTGCGCGACCTCCTCGCGGCGCAGCCCCGGAGTGCGGCGCCTGAGGCCCGGCGGCATGCCCACGTCCGCCGGTGTCACCCGGGCGCGCCTGCTGCGCAGGAAGGTGGCCAGCTCGGGTCGGCGGCGCTGTGTCGTCCCCATCGTCACACCCCCATGCTCGACGCCCGGCCTGTCTGCTGCCAGGTGCTGTCAGTACCAGCATCAGCGGGCACTCGGCACCCTTACCGGAGGATCGCCAGGCTCGACGGCATGACGACAACTCCTGGGCCGGGACCGGGTCTCGCACCCGTTCCAAGTCCTGCAGCCAGTAAAACGCCCACCACTGACAATCGGCCCCGGGCGCTGCTCGCGACCGTCCTCGCCGCCCAGTTCATGGCACTGCTCGACGTGTTCATCGTGAACGTCGCGGCCCCCACGATCGGTTCCGATCTCCACGCCTCGGGCGCCGACCTGCAACTGGTGGTCGCCGGGTACGCCATCACGTACTCCGTGCTGCTGATCACCGGGGCCCGCCTCGGTGACCGGCTCGGCCACGGCCGGGTCCACCTCGCCGGTCTCGCCCTGTTCACCGCCGCCTCGTTCGCCTGCGGCCTGGCCGGGGGAGCGGGTCAACTCATCGTGTTCCGGCTGGTGCAGGGAGCCGGATCGGCCGTGATGATCCCGCAGGTGCTCAGCCTGATCCAGCGCACCTTCACCGGCGAGGCCAGGCTGAAGGCATTCGGCGCCTACTCCGCGGTGATCGCCGTCGGCTCCGCGGCGGGGCAGGTGCTCGGCGGAGTCCTGGTGGACGCCGACCTGTTCGGCACCGGCTGGCGGCCCGTCTTCCTCGTCAACGTGCCGGTCGGCCTGGTCCTCCTGGCGGTCGGCCGGCGGGTGCTGCCAGGGCGCGGGGCCACTCCGCGTGAGCGCGGGCGTGGCCTCGACCTGCCGGGTCTGGTGCTCCTCGGAGCGGCCGTGTCGCTGTTCAGCGTGCCGCTGGTGCTCGGACAGGAGGAGGACTGGCCGCTGTGGTCCTGGCTCTCCCTGGCCGCCTCCGCGGTCGCCTTCGGGCTGTTCTGCGGCTACGAGTCCCGGCTGGCCCGGCGCGGCGGCGCCCCGCTGATCGCGCCCCGCGTGCTGCGCCACCCCGGGATGGGTCTCGCCGTACTGCGCATCATGGCCGTCATGGCCGTGAACGGCGGCTTCCTGTTCGCGCTGACCCTGCATGTCCAGGGAGGCCTCGGCTACAGCCCGTTGCGGGCCGGCCTGACCTTCGCGCCGACCGCGGTCGTCTTCGGAGTGGTCGGTCTCACCTGGCGGAACTGGCCGGCCGCCTGGCAGCGCGGGCTCACCCCCGCCGGGTTCGCGCTCACCGCCCTCTCAGTGGCGGGAGTGGGCCTCGCGCTGAGAGGCGGCGACCACGGCGGAGTGCCGCTGTACGTCGCCTACGCGGGCCTGGGCGTCGGGCTGGCGCTCGCCTTCAGTCCCACGCTCACGCGCGCGTTGGCCACGGTCCGGCCCGAGGACGCGGCGGACGCCAGCGGCCTGCTCGCGACGGTCACCCAGCTCGGCCAGATCGTCGGAGTCGCCGCGTTCGGCACACTGTTCCTGAACCGGCTTGAGTCACTCGGGGTCTCCGGGGCGTATACCTCTGCGGAGGCGCTTTTGGCGTGCACGTTCGCGCTGGCAGGGACCGCCGCGGTGGGTGCCGTGTCCGGACTGGTACTGAGGCGTCGCTGACCGTATTGGTCCGGTCGTGGCAGAATCAAACGACCGGAAGGGGGCGCGGCCCGACGGGAGGGAGCAGTGATGCCTGCGAGCATCATCGAGGAGGTCGGCCACCTTCTCGATGCAGCGTCGACACGGGGTACGGTCACCCGTCTCAGCTGCCCTTCCTGCGGTTCTGTCCGGGTCGCCCAAGTCCTCGGGGACAACGGCGGGATCTCCTACGTGTGCACGGCCTGCGGCCACAGCTGGAGCTGATCGATGGGTGCACACAGGCGAAAGTGCGACTGGTGTGGCAGCGGCACGCCCATTGTCCGGGACATGGAGCCGGTCAACCCCGACTACCAGTACTGGTGCGAGGAATGCGCGCGGGCGCTGATCATAAAGGGCGACCCGATCGAGACGTACCGCGAACTGGAGGGTGAGCCGATCTACGGCCGCCTCCTCGAAGAGCACTGCACGCTCAAGCGGTTCTACTCCTTCGTCACCGCCTGAGGCCGGCCGGGACCGCGCGGACGGGTCCCGGCGAGCCTGCCGGCGACCCGGACCGCAGGGCCGCGTGCGACGCCCCCCGGGCCCCGTGCCTCACGTCTCCGTGCGGAACGGAAACGATTTGGTACTGCACCCTGTGGACCGTGTAATGTTGGCGTCGCCGCCGGGGAAGCCGGGCGGAACACCGCAAGGGGCTATAGCTCAGTTGGTAGAGCGCCTGCATGGCATGCAGGAGGTCAGGAGTTCAATTCTCCTTAGCTCCACAGAAGTCGAGGGCGGGTCATCCGAATCGGATGGCCCGCCCTCGGCGTGTGTTCGAAAATGCACCCCCGACGAACAGCGGTGGGCCGCCCGAGCCGGGCGGCCCACCGTTCGCGTGGTCAGCGGCCCAGGGCGCGGCGGCCGCGGCCCTGGGAGAGCACCGGGAGGTTGCGGGACGGCGCCTGCGCGCGCGTGTCCTCCTCCAGGCGCAGGGCGAGCGCCGGGCAGCGGCGCACCGCCCGCAGTGCCTTCGCCTCCGCGTACTGCGGCACCTTCGCCTGCGCCACCGTGGGGAAGCCGTCGGCGCCGAGCTGGAAGACCTCCGGGAGGATGTCCGCGCACAGGCCGTGGCCGCGGCACAGGGTCCAGTCGACGAAGATCTTCTGGCGGCTGCCGCCGCCGTCGTCCGTCGCGGCGCCGCTCGTGATGCTCGCCGGGGCCGTCCCGGCCTCGAAGAGCGGCAGCACGCCCTCCACGGGCCGTCCGCAGCCGTTGCCGAGGACGTGCGCGGCGAGGTCGTCGGTGAACGCCTTGATGGTCGACTCCAGGAACATCGCGGAGCCGTCCGGGTGCGAGCACGCACCACGCCGCTTGACGTTCTTGGCGACCTGCTTGAGGGCCTCCAGGGCGGCCGGGCCGCCACCGTTGATGATGTCCTCCATGCCGCGCGCGGCGGCCGGCAGACCGAGGTAGCAGGGACCGCACTGGCCCGCGCTCTCGTCCGCCAGCCACTGCGCCACCCGCAGGGACTCGCCCAGCGGGCACGTCTCCTGGCTGATCGGCAGGATCGCGCCCGCGCCGAGGGCCCCGCCCACCGCGTCCAGGGAGTTGCGGGAGACGACCGCCTCGTTGACCGTCGCCGCGTCGATCCACTTGCCGTGGTAGCCGCCGGTCAGCACACCCTGGGGCACCGGCGGGGCGCCGGCCAGCTGCAGGACGTAGCGCAGCGGGACGCCCGTGGGCACCTCGATGACCATCGGGCGGGCCACGGCGCCCGAGACCGTCAGCATGACGGTGCCGGGCTCGTCGTACAGGCCGGTGTTGCCGTAGCGCTCCGGGCCGATGCGGGCGGCGATGGCCAGCTGGGCGAAGGTCTCCGCGTTGGACAGCAGGGTGGGCGCCCCGCCCACGCCGTTCTGCGAGGCGCTGACCTTGCGGCCCGGCGGGATCGCGGGGCCGCCGTCGATGGAGCGGACCAGCGACGCGGCGGCGCCGGTGACCATCCGGATCGGGTTGCGCTGGACGCTCGCGCGCAGCGCCGACCGGCGCCCGTTGCTCAGGCCGCGCTCGGCGAGCGCGGCCTCCATGGAGCGCTGGGTCGATTCGCGGGTGACCCCCACCACGAGCGTGCGGGCACCCAGCGCCTCCGCGACCAGCAGAGCGCCGTCCAGGATGAGGTGCGGGGCACGGTTGATGAGCACCGTGTCCTTGCGGCAGGCCGGTTCGTCCTCGCTGCCGTTGACGACGACGACCGGCCGGACGCCGCGCTTGATCGCGGCCTCCGCGACCGAGCGCAGCTTCTTGTGGAAGGGGAAGCCCGCGCCGCCGCGGCCCTTCAGGTTGATGTTCTCGGCGAGCTTCGCGAGCTGCTCGCCGCCCAAGGGCTCGAGCGGCCCGTGCACCTTGAGGTGCATGGGCAGATCGAGCCTTTCGACAAGGTCGAAACCCGACGTGAGCTGTGGAAGCCCGACCACGCGGACTTCTGGGACGTCGGGCAGGGCCTCGTTCACTTAAAGCCTCCGGAAGGCGTGTTCCAAGGTTCGCCCGAGCCCGGTGCGTCGAAGTCGTAGGAAGCACCGGGCAGCGTTTCAGTGGCGGGACCGCTGTTGTACGTGTCGTTCGGGTTATACGTGCCATAGGCACTGTTTGACTCACCGGTGTCGTACATGTCACTCGTCCCGTACCCGCCGGTGCCCGAACTGCCGTAGGTCGGGATGTTGAATCCGGTGTCCTGCATGGGGTCGTAGGCCGACGGCGGCGCCTCGCCCACGGGCGGCGGTGACGGGATCGGCCAGCTGCCGGAGGTGCTGCCGCCGCCGTCCATGCGGGGCATGGCCTCGGTGGGCTGCATGTCCATCGGCACGTTCATGCGCGCGGTCTGGTCGGCGGCGAAGGGCTGCTGGGGACGTTGCGGGGTGGACACCGTGCGGTAGGCGGCCGCGAAGCCGTTGGGTTCCGGGGCCGGGGTGGGCGCAGCCGGTGCGTCGAAGCGGGTCTCGGCGCCGCGCGACTGCCCCGCACGCCGGTTGTCGAAGCCGGAGAGCGTGGACTCCGCCATCCTGGCGCGGCTCGCCTCCAGCCCCTCGCGGCCCGGCCGCTCCTCGGTCCCGAGGACAGCGGCGATCCGGTCGGCGACCTGGCGCTTGATCGGCCGGGGCGCCGCACGCAGGGCGAGGGCCGCGGTGACCCCGAGCAGGGACAGGCCGTACAGGATGACGAAGATCGGCTTCGCCGCGCGACCCGCGTAGAGCCCGTGGATGAGCGCGGCGCACCAGGCCGGATAGGCCAGCATGTGCATCGCCCGCCAGCGGGCCGCCACCGGGGCCGGGGAGGCGAACTTGCTGCGCAGGGCGCCGGTGATGCCGACGAAGATCATGAGGAGACCGGCCAGGGAGCCGAGCCCGATGAGGCCGGCGCTTCCGGTGACACCCAGGGAGAAGGGGAGCACCGCGGCGATCAGCTGGGTGTGATCGAGTGCGATCTTGGTGGTGATGTGCAGCAGCAGGAACGCGATCGAGGCGACCGCGGTCGTCCGGTGCACCGCCTGGCCGATGATCCGCTGACGTGTGTTCAGGAAGATCCGGTCCTGGGCGACGAGGCCCCAGATCACCGAGCAGCTGAGCGACACCAGTGACAGGACGCCCGCGCCGAAGTTGAGGAAGTCACGGAACCTGTCACCTCCTACCAGCACCATCACGGGTATCAGGAGCAGGACGACAGCCGAAGCCATCCCGTAGGCCGACCGGCCTGTACGGGGGAGCGAGCTGTTACTACGACGATCGTTCATGGGGGCAACTCCGAGCAGTTCGGGAAAGCGGTCCCGTTGCCGCACTCTAAGTGGCGCCATACCGGTGAGTACGAGGTTTCAGTTATTGCGTTGTTATCAAACGACCACGGTGTCGTTGCGATGTCCTTTAGTGGCCGTTACGCGAAGTAACTTTTGGCCCTGTTCAGTTGTTGTGCACGATGTTGACGCGACGCAGGGGGTCGCCGCGCGGGCGGCACCCGGTGCCAAGAAGGCATACGTAAGCGCGTCGCGGCGTGCTCAACGCCTGCGGTACCCTAACGCCATGCGTGCCGTACGCCTTCTGCTTAGCGAGCCGCGCTGATCAGTCCCGACCGCCGGGCAGCCGGCTGGTGCGGAATCGGCGCGGCGTCCCCTCCTGTGCGAGGGGATTTTTCGTTTCTTGGATGTCGCAGCCGTTGGCAGAGACGATCGATGGAGCTTTGAGGATCATGAGCGAGACGAACCACGCTGCCGCCTCCGAGGCGGTCGCGCCGCACCGCTACACGGCCGCCATGGCGGCCGAGGTCGAGGCACGCTGGCAGGACTTCTGGGACGCCGAGGGCACCTACGCGGCACCCAACCCCAAGGGCGACCTCGCGGGCGACCCGGCGCTGGTCGCCAAGCCCAAGAAGTTCATCATGGACATGTTCCCCTATCCGTCGGGTGCCGGACTGCACGTCGGTCACCCTCTGGGGTACATCGCCACCGACGTCTACGCCCGGTTCCAGCGGATGACCGGCCACAACGTCCTGCACACCCTGGGCTTCGACGCCTTCGGCCTGCCGGCCGAGCAGCACGCCGTGCAGACCGGCGAGCACCCTCGGATCACCACCGAGGCGGCCATCAACAACATGAAGTCCCAGCTGCGCAGGCTGGGCCTGGGCCACGACAAGCGCCGGTCGTTCGCGACGATCGATCCGGACTACTACAAGTGGACGCAGTGGATCTTCCTGCAGATCTTCAACTCCTGGTACGACGAGGAGGCGGACAAGGCCCGCCCCATCGCCGAGCTGATCGCCCGCTTCGAGAGCGGTGAGCGCGCCGTACCGGGCACCACGCGCGCGTGGAGCGAGCTGAGCGCCGTCGAGCGCGCGGACGTCCTGAGCGAGTACCGCCTGGCCTACGCCTCCGACGCGCCCGTCAACTGGTGCCCCGGGCTGGGCACCGTGCTGGCCAACGAGGAGGTCACCTCCGAGGGCCGCTCCGAGCGCGGCAACTTCCCCGTCTTCAAGGCCAAGCTGCGCCAGTGGAACATGCGGATCACGGCCTACGCCGACCGCCTGCTGAACGACCTGGACGCGCTGGACTGGCCCGAGGCCATCAAGCTGCAGCAGCGCAACTGGATCGGCCGCTCCGAGGGCGCCCGCGTCGACTTCCCCGTCGACGGCGAGCACATCACCGTCTTCACCACCCGCCAGGACACCCTGTTCGGCGCGACCTACATGGTGCTGGCCCCCGAGCACCCGCTGGTCGAGAAGTTCACCCCGGACACCTGGCCCGAGGGCACGCACGAGGTGTGGACCGGCGGCCACGCGAGTCCGGCCGAGGCCGTCGCCGCGTACCGCGCGCAGGCCGCCGCCAAGTCCGACGTCGAGCGGCAGGCCGAGGCCAAGGACAAGACCGGTGTCTTCACCGGCGTGTTCGCGACCAACCCGGTCACCGGCGAGCGGATCCCCGTCTTCATCGCCGACTACGTGCTGATGGGCTACGGCACCGGCGCGATCATGGCGGTCCCCGCCCACGACACGCGCGACTTCGCCTTCGCGCGCGCCTTCGAACTGCCGGTCCGCTGTGTCGTCGAGCCGACCGACGGCCGCGACACCGACACCTCCGCGTGGGAGGACGCCTTCGTGTCCTACGACGCGAAGATCGTCAACTCCTCCCGGGACGCCGTCTCCCTGGACGGACTGGGAGTCGTCGAGGCCAAGGCGCGCATCACCGACTGGCTGGCGCACGAGGGCATCGGCGAAGGCACCGTCAACTTCCGCCTGCGGGACTGGTTGTTCAGCCGCCAGCGCTACTGGGGCGAGCCCTTCCCGATCGTCTACGACGAGGAGGGCGTCGCCCACTCCCTGCCCGAGTCGATGCTGCCGCTGGAACTGCCGGAGGTCGAGGACTACTCGCCGCGCACCTTCGACCCGGACGACGCGGACACCTCCCCGGAGACCCCGCTGTCCCGCAACGAGGACTGGGTCGACGTCACCCTGGACCTGGGCGACGGCCGCGGCCCGCGCAAGTACCGCCGTGAGACCAACACCATGCCCAACTGGGCCGGCTCCTGCTGGTACGAGCTGCGCTACCTGGACCCGCACAACGACCGCGAGCTGGTCGACCCGGAGATCGAGCGCTACTGGATGGGTCCGCGCGAGGGCCAGCCGCACGGCGGTGTCGACCTGTACGTCGGCGGCGCCGAGCACGCGGTGCTGCACCTGCTGTACGCGCGCTTCTGGTCCAAGGTCCTGTTCGACCTGGGTCACGTCTCGTCGGTCGAACCGTTCCACAAGCTGTTCAACCAGGGCATGATCCAGGCCTTCGTCTACCGCGACAGCCGGGGCATCGCGGTGCCGGCCGCCGAGGTGGAGGAGCGCGACGGCGCCTACTACCACCAGGGCGAGAAGGTCTCGCGGTTGCTGGGCAAGATGGGCAAGTCCCTGAAGAACGCCGTCACTCCGGACGAGATCGCCGCCGAGTACGGCGCCGACACGCTGCGCCTGTACGAGATGGCGATGGGTCCCCTGGACGTGTCGCGACCGTGGGACACGCGCGCGGTGGTGGGCCAGTTCCGGCTGCTGCAGCGGCTGTGGCGCAACATCGTCGACGAGGCGAGCGGCGAGGTCACCGTCGTCGACGCCGAGGCCGACGAGGAGACGCTGCGTGCCCTGCACAAGGCGATCGACGGCGTGCGCCAGGACCTGGAGGGACTGCGCTTCAACACCGCCATCGCCAAGATCACCGAGCTGAACAACCACCTGACCAAGGCGGCCGGCCCGGTGCCGCGCTCCGTCGCCGAGGACCTGGTGCTGCTGGTCGCCCCGCTGGCCCCGCACATCGCCGAGGAGCTGTGGCGCAAGCTGGGCCACACCGACTCGGTCGTCCACCGGGACTTCCCGGTCGCGGACCCGGCGTACGTCGTGGACGAGACCGTCACCTGCGTGGTCCAGGTAAAGGGCAAGGTCAAGGCGCGCCTGGAGGTCTCCCCGTCCATCTCGGACGAGGAGCTGGAAAAGGTCGCGCTGGCCGACGAGAAGGTGGTGGCCGCGCTGGACGGCGCGGGCATCCGCAAGGTGATCGTGCGGGCGCCGAAGCTGGTGAACATCGTCACCGCGTAGGCGTCAGGGGGCCGCGGGCGCGGCTCGGGGTAGTCCCCTACGGGCAGGTTCGGGGTTTTTCTGGAACTCCGTGCCTGCCCTTTGCGTTTACCGTTGAGGAGTGGCGCGCCGCGCGCCGGGACCGGCCGAGGAGGAGCGTCGTGGAAGTAGCCGTCACCATCGTCGCCCTTCTCTTCGTGCTTTTCCTGGTGCTCGGCGCCTATGCCACGGTGAAGGTGGTCGGCGCCGCCAAGCGGGGCGTGGACCGCACGATCACCCAGGCCCGCCGCACCGTCGAGGACCACACCCTGCGGGCCAAGTCCTTCGCTCAGCCGGGACCGGCCGGGGAGATAGCCCAGCTGCGGCTGAAGCTGCGCACCTCGATGCGCGCGACCCAGGACACCCTGCTGGCGGGCGTGACCGAGGACGAGACGCTGAAGGAGTCCCTCAGCCTGTTCGAGCGGCTCAGCGCGCACGGCCACGAACTCGACGGCGAACTCAAGCGCATGGAGTCCGAGCCCGACCGGGCGACGCTGGCCGAGCGGTTGCCCTCCCTGCGCGAGCGCGCCGAACGTCTCACACACTCGGCGGACTCCCTGCGCTGGGCGGCCCGCGACCGCGCCCACCGCTTCGCGAACGACGACCTGGACTCGCTCAGCGCGCAGATCGACGTCGAGTCCGGCGCCCTGCGGCACTGGACGACGCCCGAGCCACCGCCCCCGGCCGCCCCCTGGCCGCAGGCCCCCGCCACCGATCCGACCACGGTCCACCAGACCTGGCCGGAGACCCCCCGGCCCGCGGCCGACGAGCCGGCGCCGCAGGCCATCACCCCGCCGGCCGACCGGCCCGTGTACCCCTGGCAGAAGAAACCCCGTCCGGAGAGCACCACTTGATCCGGACACGGCCGTCCCGGCTCAGCGGGGCCGGGCTGCCACCCGGGCGCTACGCCAGGTAACCTCCAGCTCATGTCCCGCCATGTCGCGATCGTCACCGATTCAACGGCCTACCTGCCGCCGCGGACGATGCAGCGCCACGGCATCACCGCGGTGCCCCTGACCGTCGTCCTCGGCGACCAGGCGCTCGAAGAGGGCACCGAGATCTCGACCCGTTCGCTGGCACAGGCCCTCCAGAAGCGCCGGTCGGTCACCACATCCCGCCCCAGCCCCCGGCACTTCGCCGAGACCTACCGCGAGATCGCCGAGTCCGGCGCCACCGGCATCGTCTCCCTGCACCTGTCCGCGGAACTCTCCGGCACCTACGACGCCGCGGTCGTCGCCGCCCGCGAGGCGGCCGTGCCGGTGCGTGTGGTCGACACCGGGATGGTCGCGATGGCTCTCGGCTTCTGCGCGCTCGCCGCGGCGGAGACGGCGGGAGCGGGCGGCACGGTGGATGAGGCCGTCACGGCCGCGGAGAAACGGGCCGCGGGGACGGCCGCCTACTTCTACGTCGACACCCTCGACTATCTGCGCCGCGGCGGCCGGATCGGCGCGGCGCAGGCCCTCCTCGGCTCCGCCCTCGCGGTGAAGCCCCTGCTGCAGCTGGGCGGCGGACGGATCGAGCTTCTGGAGAAGGTGCGGACGGCGTCCAAGGCCATCGCCCGCCTGGAGGAGATCGTGGCCGACCGGGCGGGCAGCGCCCCCGTCGACATCGCGGTTCACCACCTGGCCGCGCCCGATCGTGCGTCCGCTCTGGCGGACCGCCTGCGGGCCAGGGTGCCGGGACTCGCCGAGCTGCATGTGAGCGAGGTCGGTGCGGTGATCGGGGCGCACACGGGCCCCGGTCTGCTGGGAGTTGTGGTGTCGCCTCGCTGAGGGGGGATGTGACTTGGCGTGATGTGACGTGACTTGCGTGGCGTGACTTGGCGTGACTTAGCAGGCGGGTGCCTGGGTTTCCTGGGCGCCGCGGGTTCCGCTGTGTCCCAGGGGCCGGGCTGGTTCCGCCGGCGGGGTGTGGGCGGGCAGGGCGCATGACCCTTGCGGGTGACGGAGTTATCCACAAGGGGGTGGTCGTCCACGGGATTTGCTCAAGATCATCGCGAGTTCGCCGAGTGCTCGATCCTCGTCGCATGGCTCTTCGATCACGTTCACGCACAGCGACCGTAAGCAGTGGCCCCGGACGCGGCCCCACCTCCGACGGCCGCACCCGGCACCGCCGACCGGCCGGCCGCACCAGGACCCGCCACCGGCACGCGTCGGCGGATGAGCTCCGCAGGCGGGCGGAGACGCTCTTCGGTGAGCGGGTGGGAACGCCTTTCGGCGAGGGGGCCGGAGCGGCGGAACAAGCCGTCGAGCGGGGAGACCCAGCAGATCGGGGCGATCGAGGCGATCACGGCGATCGGGCTGGTCTCGGTGATCTCGGTGATCTCGGTGATCTCGGTGGCCGCGGTGATCTCGGTGACCGCGGTGATCTGGGGGATCTGGGTGACCGCGGCGGGGAGCGGCGGGAGTCCGGTGACGGGTCGCCTGGTGGGGGAGAGGCGCCGGATCAAGGGGAGTTGCGCCCTCGTGGCGGCGCTGTGGATGGCGAGTCGACTGCTCGTCATGTGGGTGTGACCCTGAAAGCGGATTCGCACGCGGACGCGTACGCAGCGCAAGCCCTGTACGCCCCACGGACCTCGCGCGCTGCCCATGACCTGTACGTCAACGGCCCCTACGGCGACGTGGTCTCAGTCGGTGCGGACGGTGACGGACCGGACGGAACCGGTGCCTCGCGTGGTTCGGACGGCTCGCACGCTCCATACGGCTGGGCTGGTCGGAACCGTCCGGACACTTCAAGTGACCCCGTGCCGAAGGACGTTCAGGACGGTGTGGCCGACGACGGGCGAAGTCGCCGGGCGCGGGTAGGGCCCGCTCTGCGGGAGCGGCTGCCCGTGTGGCTGCAGGTGAGGTGTGGACTGGAGCGGCGAAGTGTGGTCGCGCTGACCGTGCTGCTCGTGGTCGCCGCGGCCTTCGCCGTCCAGCACTTCTGGACGGGCCGTACCCAGTCGGTCCGGGCGCCCGAGGTGGTGCGAGCGGTCGCCCCCTACCCCGAAGGACGGCGGACCAGCCGGACGGGGCCCGCTGGTTCGGCCGGTGCGCCCAACGCCACGGGTACGGCCGGGCCCGAGATCGTCGTGGACGTCAGCGGCAAGGTCCGTGATCCCGGGATTCATCGGCTGCCGACCGGTTCGCGCGTCGCCGACGCGTTGCGCGCGGCTGGTGGTGTCCGTCCAGGCACCGGTACCGACGGCCTCAACCGGGCGCGTTTCCTCGTGGACGGGGAGCAGGTGGTCGTCGGAGGCCCCGCACCTCCCCAGGGTCCGGCGCCGGGTGGTGCCCCGGTCGGCGGCCTGCCCGGTGCGGCAGGGGGAGTAGCACCGGCGGCCCCCGTCTCCCTCAACACGGCGACGGTGGAGCAACTCGACACCCTGCCGGGCGTCGGGCCCGTGCTGGCACAGCACATCATCGACTACCGCACCCAGCACGGTGGTTTCCGTTCGGTGGGCGAGTTGCGTCAGGTCAACGGCATCGGCGACCGCCGCTTCGCCGACCTGCGCGAACTCGTACAGCCATGAGCCCCGGCTCAGGCCCTGGCCCCGACGGGCGGCAGCGGACGCCGCCCCGCCGAGAGCGAACCGCCGCACCTCGACACCCGATCAGGCGGCGGGGGCAGTCGGCGGAGCGACCTCCGCCGTCCGTGCCCGGCCGTTCCGCCGCGCACGTCGCCGATCCCCGTCCGGGAGCCGCCCACCCCCGACAGGAAGGACCGACGGATCTACGACTCGTACCTCCGGCGCTCGCCGCCTGGGCGACGGTCGCGCTGACGGTGAACGCCTCGCCGGAGTGGACCACCGGCGTCGTGGCCCTGTGCCTGGTCACGGCGGGCGCGCTGCTCATGAGACGGCGGCGAAGCGGTGGGGACGGCTCCCCCGGCCCACGGCCGAACACGCCTCCCCTTCCGCACGGCAGGTTGCTCCGGTCCCCCCGGTTCCTCCGTTCCGAGCGTGTCACCTGGCCCCGTGTCTCCGTCGCCGCCCTGCTGCTCTGTGTCGCCGCGGCCGCCGCCTCGGCCGGTCTGCATGGGGCCGACCTGCGGCGGGGGCCGATCCCGGCGCTGGCACGGCAGCAGGCCACCGTCATCGCGGAGATCGAGACCAGCTCCGATCCCCGCCTGACCCGGCCGCGGATCAACGGCGATCACGCGACGCCCACGTCGGTACTGATCAACGCCGAGGTCCGACGCGTCGAGAACGCGAACGGCACGGACACCGTGACGCGGACACCGGTGCTGGTGCTCGTCGACGCGGGCACGGTGCGCGGAGACGCGGGACGCTCGCCCTGGCTGCAACTGCTGCCGTCGACGCGGCTGAGCGTGACCGCGCGGCTCGCGCCTCCGATGCTCGGCGGAGACCGGATCGCCGCCGTGTTGCGGGTGCGGGGCCGGACGCCGCCGGACGTGGTGGGGCGGCCGTCCGCACCGCAGCGGTTCGCGGGCCGGCTCCGCGCAGGGCTGCGGGAGGCGACCGACGGGCTGCCGGCGGACGCCCGTGCGCTGCTGCCGGGACTGGTGGTGGGGGACACCTCGCGGATCACCCCCGAGCTGGACGAGGCCTTCAGAGCGACGGACCTCACGCACACACTGGCCGTGTCCGGCAGCAACCTCACCATCCTGCTCGCCCTGCTCATCGGACCGCCCGGCCTGGCCCAACTGGTGGAGCGCCGGGGGCTGGCGCCGCGTCTCGGACTTCCGCTGCGGACGACCGCGCTGCTCGGCGGGACACTGACGCTTGCCTTCGTCGTCGTGTGCAGGCCGGACCCGAGTGTGCTGCGGGCAGCGGCCTGCGGAGCCGTCGCGCTGCTCGCGCTCGCGACCGGACGCCGTCGGTCCCTGATCCCGGCCCTGGCGACGGCCGTGCTGCTGCTGGTGCTGTACGACCCGTGGCTGGGCCGTAGTTACGGGTTCCTGCTCTCGGTGCTGGCCACCGGCGCCCTGCTCACGATCGCGCCACGCTGGAGTGCGGCGCTGCGGCGGCGCCGGGTTCCGCCCCGACTGGCCGAGGCGCTCGCGGCGGCCGCTGCCGCGCAGGCCCTGTGCGCGCCGGTGGTCGCGGTGCTGTCGGCGCGGGTGAGCCTGGTGGCGGTGCCGTGCAATCTGCTGGCGGAGTTCGCGGTAGCGCCGGCCACCGTCCTGGGCTTCGCCGCCCTGGCCGCGGCGCCGACGACGATGCCGGTGGCCAAGGCGCTTGCCTGGTGCGCGAGTTGGCCCACCGGGTGGATCGCCGGCATCGCCCGGACCGGGGCCGCGCTGCCGGGCGGAGGAGTGGACTGGCCGGGCAGCTGGGCCGGGGCTCTGCTGCTGGCACTCGTCACGGCGGTGGTCGTGCTCGCCGGCCGGAGGCTGCTGGGGCACCCGTGGCTGTGCGCGACCTGCGGGGTGCTGCTCCTGCTCGCGATCGTGCAACCACCGCCGTTGACCCGGGTGATCACGGGCTGGCCTCCCCCTGGCTGGCGGTTCGCCGTGTGCGACGTGGGACAGGGCGACGCGACCGTTCTGTCGGCGGGGGACGGAGCCGGGGTCGTCGTGGACGCAGGACCCGAGCCGGAGCCGGTGGACCACTGTCTGCGAGCGCTCGGCGTCACCAGGATTCCGTTGGTCGTGCTGACGCATTTCCACGCCGATCACGTGGCGGGCCTCCCGGGTGTGCTGCGTGGACGCTCGGTCGGCGCGATCGAGACGACCGGCTTCGAGGAACCCGCGGACCAGGTGGCGTTCGTGCGCCGGGCGGCGACCGCCCGGGGGATTCCCGTGACGCGGGCCGCGGCCGGGGAGCGCCGGCGTACCGGCTCGCTGTCCTGGGAGGTGCTGTGGCCGCCGGTGCGGCCGACCGTCGAACCGGACGGGCCGAACGACGCCAGTGTCGCGCTGCTCGCCCGGTCGGCGGGGTTGCGGTTCCTGCTCCTGGGGGACCTCGAACCACCGGCCCAACAGGACCTGTTGAGATCCCCGGCGGGTGCGCGGCTGGCCGGCGTGGACGTGCTCAAGGTGGCCCACCACGGGTCGGCCTACCAGGACCCCGACCTCATACGCCGGGTGGCTCCGCGGCTGGCGCTGATCTCCTGCGGGACCGGCAACCCGTACGGGCATCCGGCTCCCAGTACGGTCGCGATGCTGCGGGCCGGGGGCGCGGCGGTGCTGCGGACGGACCGGGACGGGGCGTTGGCGGTCACCGGTGGGGTCGGCGAGGAGGTGCGGGTGACGAGAGACTGAGGGCATGGATTCCGCACAGGTCGATGCCTATCTCCGCCGCCTGGGTGCCGAGCGCCCGGCGCGGCCCACCGACGACGCCCTGCGTGAGCTGCACCTGCGCCATCTGCGGGCGGTGCCCTTCGAGAACCTGTCCGTCCACCTCGGAGAGGAGATCGTGCTGACGGAGGACCGGCTGCTGGAGAAGCTGGTGGACGCGCGGCGGGGCGGGTTCTGCTACGAACTGAACGGCGCGTTCGGGGCGTTGCTGACCGCACTCGGTTTCGAGGTCGTGCTGCTCGCGGCGCGGGTCTACGGGGACGAGGGGCGGCTGGGCATCCCCTACGACCATCTCGCGCTGCGGGTGCGGACGGTGGACGGGGGCGAGTGGCTGGCCGACGTCGGGTTCGGGGCGCACAGCCATTACCCCCTGGCGTTCTCCGAGCGGGGGGACCAGGTGGATCCCGGCGGGGTGTTCCGGATCGGCGGGGCGGAGCCGGATGCGGCCGGAGCACGGGGCGGGTCCGAGGAGGCTGCGGCGGTCGACCTGGACGTGGCCCTGGGCGGCAAGGCGCAGTACCGCCTGGAGACACGGCCGCGGGTGCTGGAGGACTTCGTCGCCGGGGCCTGGTGGCACAGCACCTCGCCAAAGTCGCACTTCCTGCGGTCGCTCGTGTGCTCGCGGATCACCGAGGACGGCGGCCGGATCACGCTCAGCGGCCGCAAGCTGACGGTGACGGCCGCCGACGGAACGCGTGAGGTACGCGAACCGGCCACGGACGAGGAGGTGCTCGCGGTGTACCGGGACCGGTTCGGCATCGCGCTCGACCGGGTCCCGGTGGTGCGCCCGGCGGGCACCTGAGCGCCGTCGCCCGCCGAGGCGTCTGCCTGCCGGCGCCCGCCGTGGCCTGCTGCCGGCTGCCCGCCACGGCCGGCTGCCGTGACCCGTTGCCGCCCGACGTCAACCGCCCGCCACCGCCCGACCCGCGCGTGGCACAACGCGCTGGTGCGGCCGGCCCCGGACCGGCCCACACGGACCGGCCCACCGACCGGGCCACGGACCGCCCGCCGACGACCGGCCCACGGACCGCCCCTCAACCGCCCCCCACCCGCACCGGCGGACGGCTCACCTCCCGGACACCGGACAATGGCTCCGTGAGCGATGTGAGACATGTGCTGGTGCTGCCCGACCGGGATGCGGCGGAGGAGGCGGCCGAGGCGCTCGGGGAGCGGTTCCGGCTCAGTGAGGAGCCGCAGCTCGTCCGGGACGCGCTGGCCGGCGAGGACGACGCCGAGGACGCGCAGTGGCTTCTCGTGCTGCGGGACGAGGAGAAGCGGTTGGACGTGCGCGAACTGGAGGAGTTCGTGGGGGAGTGGGACGGCTGGCGCGAGGAGCCGTGACCCTGCGGGCCGATGAGCGGCCGGCCCGGTCGGGCCATGACCGTGGCAGCGGCCCTCCGACTCGGAGCATGACAGCAGCGGGTGGCCGGGACCGGCCATGACAGACCGGGCCCACAGGGTCGGTCCTTGACCGTGACGGGCCCTCCGACTCGGACCATGACAGCAGCGGGTGGCTCGGTCCCGACGGGAGCGGGTGGCCGGGACCGGCCATGACGGGAGCGGGGCCACCGGTTCGGTCCCTGACCGTGATGGACCCACCGGGTCGATCCCTCACCGTGGCGGGCCCTCCAGGTCGGGGCGACGACGGGGCGGGAACCCGGCTCCGGGCACCGGCTCCCGCCGTGACGGGCGCGGGCGGTCCGAGGAGGGCGTCGTCGGGGCGGGCTGTCAGTGGCGCGTGGGATGCTTGTCGCGATGGCCAGGAACCCTGCGAATGACAGTCCGCTCGCCCCGGTGACGCTTGCCGTGGGCCAGGAGGACCTCCTGCTCGACCGTGCCGTGCGGGAGGTGGTGGCCGCCGCCAGGGCCGCCGACGCCGACACGGACGTACGTGATCTGAATCCGGAGCAGTTGCAGCCCGGCACCCTCGCCGAGCTGACGAGTCCCTCGCTCTTCGCGGAGCGCAAGGTCGTCGTCGTACGCAATGCGCAGGATCTGTCGGCCGACACGATCAAGGACGTGAAGGCGTATCTCGGGGCGCCCGCCGAGGAGATCACGCTCGTGCTCCTGCACGCGGGTGCGGCCAAGGGCAAGGGCCTGCTTGACGCGGCGCGCAAGGCGGGGGCGCGGGAGGTGGCATGCCCGAAGATGACCAAGCCCGCGGACCGGCTGGCCTTCACCAGGGGCGAGTTCCGCACGCTGGGGCGCTCCGCCACCCCCGAGGCCTGTCAGGCGCTGGTGGACGCGATCGGGAGCGACCTGCGGGAGCTGGCCTCGGCGGTCACGCAGCTGGTCGCGGACGTCGAGGGGACCATCGACGAGGCGGTCGTCGGGCGGTACTACACCGGGCGGGCCGAGGCCTCCAGCTTCACGGTCGCCGACCGGGCCGTGGAAGGGCGGACTGCGGAAGCGCTGGAGGCGCTGCGGTGGTCGATGGCGACGGGGGTGGCACCGGTGCTGATCACCAGTGCGCTGGCTCAGGGGGTGCGCGCGATCGGCAAGCTGTCGTCGGCCCGCGGTGGCCGGCCGGCCGACCTCGCGCGTGAGCTCGGGATGCCTCCGTGGAAGATCGACCGGGTGCGCCAGCAGATGCGGGGCTGGACGCCGGACGGTGTCGCCGCCGCGCTGCTGGCCGTGGCCGAGGCGGACGCGGGGGTCAAGGGCGGCGGGGACGACCCGGAGTACGCCCTGGAGAAGGCCGTCGTGGCGATCGCACGGGCGGCGCGGTCGCGCGGGCGCGGATAGCGCGGAAGCGCGGAAGACGCACAGCGGGGGAGGGCACGGCAGATTCCCGGCCGCGAGGAGCGCCTACGGACTCGGTGCCGGTGCCGGTGCTGCCCTCGCCTCTCCCCGGTTCGGAGAGGACAATCGTCCCTGTCAGCCGGATCGCCTACGCAATGGAGAGGTGGCGGTTGGAATGGCTGAACATCCGCACGCAGCGCTCGTCCGTAAGGGCTACGAGGCCTTCTCGCGTGGGGACATGGACACCCTGCGCGGACTGATGACGGCGGACGCCACCCATCACGTGCCCGGCAGTCACCCCTTGTCGGGGGACTTCAAGGGGCAGGACGCGATGATCGACATGTACGGCCGGCTCTTCTCGGAGACGGGAGGGACCCTGCGCGTCGACGTGCGTTCCGTGCTCGTGGACGGCCGGGGGCACGCGGTGGCGGTGCACCGCTTCACCGCCGAGCGCCAGGGCAGGCGTATGGACGAGACTGGCTGCATCGTCTTCCGGATCGTCGGAGACAAGATCAGCGACCTCGACGAGTGCGTCGAGGACATGGACCGGAGCAACGACTTCTGGTCGTGACGTCACACACCCGCGCACCCGCACCCCCGCACCCCCGCACCCGCGCACTCGTCCGGCCGTGAGGCGGCCGTACCCGCGCACCCGTCCGGCCGTGAGGCGGCCGTACCCGCGCACCCGTCCGGCCGTGAGGCGGCCGCACCCGCGCACCCGTCCGGCCGTGAGGCGGCCGCACCCACCGCTCGTACAGGAGGCCGTACGCCGAAGGCCCCGGTGCCCGCCCTGGGGAAGGGTGGGTACCGGGGCCTCGGTTCAAGAGGGTGGATCCGCGCCCGCGTGGCGAACGCAGGCCGCGCGCGGATACCGGGGTGCCGGACGGGAGCGGATGAGAGGGCCCGCTCGATTCCCTCCGGCGATCAGATCAGATGAGTGTCAGCCCTTGACGGACGCGGCCTTGGCGGCCAGTGCCGACTTCTTGTTGGCGGCCTGGTTCTTGTGGATGACGCCCTTGGAGACGGCCTTGTCGAGCTGACGCGCGGCAGCGCGCTGGTACTCGGTGGCCTTCTCGACGTCACCCGCGGCAGCGGCCTCGCGGGCCTTGCGGATCGCGGTCTTCAGGGAGGACTTGACGGCCTTGTTGCGCAGCCGAGCCTTCTCGTTGGTCTTGATCCGCTTGATCTGGGACTTGATGTTCGCCACGAATGAGCCTCTACAGGTTCTGGCACGGGGCCGCACGGGTCCCGCACCGGTGAATTTCTTGGGTTGTGTCTCCTGCTGAGAGGGCATGAGACACAGCCACCCAGAGTAGCAGTGGCCTGTCGGGCAGCCCAAACCGGCCTGGGGTCGCCGTCCACCGCGGGAAGGGATCGGGGCAAATCCGCCTCCGCCCTCCACCCGTGGGACCATGGAGCCTACGTATCGATCCGACCCGAGGCACAAGGCGCCTCAAGAGACAGGACCCTGCGTGCCCGCGACCCCTAACAATGTGCCCGAGCCGAGCCGTACCGCCCCGGCTCTGGTCCGCAATTTCTGCATCATCGCGCACATCGACCACGGCAAGTCCACGCTCGCCGACCGCATGCTCCAGCTGACCGGCGTCGTCGATCAGCGGCAGATGCGTGCCCAGTACCTCGACCGGATGGACATCGAGCGCGAGCGTGGCATCACGATCAAGTCCCAGGCCGTGCGCCTGCCCTGGGCCCCGACCCACGATCCGGGCAACACGCACATCCTGAACATGATCGACACCCCGGGGCACGTCGACTTCACCTATGAGGTCTCGCGGTCCCTCGCCGCCTGCGAGGGCACCGTCCTCCTCGTCGACGCCGCCCAGGGCATCGAGGCCCAGACCCTCGCCAACCTCTACCTGGCGATGGAGAACGACCTCAAGATCATCCCCGTACTGAACAAGATCGACCTGCCGGCCGCCCAGCCGGAGAAGTTCTCCGAGGAGCTCGCCAACCTCATCGGCTGCGACCCCGAGGACGTGCTCAAGGTCTCCGCCAAGACCGGGCTCGGCGTCGAGGCGCTGCTCGACAAGGTGGTCGCGGAGGTGCCCGCGCCGGTCGGCGTCCAGGACGCCCCGGCCCGCGCGATGATCTTCGACTCGGTCTACGACTCCTACCGGGGTGTCGTCACCTACGTCCGGGTCATCGACGGGCAGCTCAACCGGCGTGAGCGCATCAGGATGATGTCCACGAACGCCACGCACGAGCTGCTGGAGATCGGGACCAACTCGCCGGAGATGCTCCCCGCCGACGGTCTCGGTGTCGGTGAGGTGGGCTACATCATCACCGGCGTGAAGGACGTGCGGCAGTCGAAGGTCGGTGACACGATCACCAGCCTGCACAACGGCGCGACCGAGGCCCTCGGCGGGTACAAGGACCCCAAGCCGATGGTCTTCTCGGGTCTGTATCCCCTCGACGGCTCCGACTACCCGGAGCTGCGTGACGCCCTCGACAAGCTCCAGCTCAACGACGCCGCGCTGGTCTACGAGCCGGAGACCTCCGCCGCCCTCGGCTTCGGTTTCCGGGTGGGCTTCCTCGGGCTGCTGCACCTGGACGTGATCCGGGAGCGCCTGGAGCGCGAGTTCGGGCTCGACCTGATCGCGACCGCGCCCAACGTGGTCTACCGCGTGGTGATGGAGGACGGCACCGAGCACACCGTCACCAACCCGAGCGAGTTCCCCGAGGGCAAGATCAACGACGTGTACGAGCCGGTGGTGCGCGCTACCATCCTCGCGCCCTCGGAGTTCATCGGCTCGATCATGGAGCTGTGCCAGACCCGGCGCGGCACCCTGCTCGGCATGGACTACCTGTCCGAGGACCGGGTGGAGATCCGCTACACGCTCCCGCTCGCGGAGATCGTCTTCGACTTCTTCGACCAGCTGAAGTCCAAGACCCGCGGGTACGCCTCCCTGGACTACGAGCCCACCGGCGAGCAGACCTCCTCCCTGGTCAAGGTCGACATCCTGCTGCACGGCGACAAGGTGGACGCGTTCTCGGCGGTCACGCACAAGGACGCGGCGTACGCGTACGGCGTGCGGCTGGTCGCCAAGCTGCGCGAGCTCATCCCGCGGCAGGCCTTCGAGGTGCCGATCCAGGCCGCCATCGGCTCCCGGGTCATCGCCCGCGAGACCATCCGCGCCATCCGCAAGGACGTCCTCGCCAAGTGCTACGGCGGTGACATCTCCCGGAAGCGGAAGCTGCTGGAGAAGCAGAAGGAAGGCAAGAAGCGGATGAAGATGGTGGGTTCCGTGGAGGTTCCGCAGGAGGCCTTCATCGCGGTGCTCAGCAGTGATGACAGCGCGGGATCGGGCAAGGGCAAGAAGTAATCGCGGGTAACCCCGGGTAACTACCGGTAACCGCGTCCTGCCCTGCCAAATCCGCCGCAACGGGGGCTCGTCGTGCGAAAGTGCGACGGGCCCCTACGCGTGCGTAGCGTCGCTCTCTGTAGGAAGTGACAGGCCGCCGCCTCTTACGAACCGGCCGGTCGGGCTCTACCCTGATCTCTGCTCGATAGTTACTCGCGAGTTAAACAGCAGCCGCAACTGAGCCAAGCCGCACCGCCGCGGGCGCCCCGGAGGATGTCGTGAGCGACACACAGACCCTGATCGAGAACCGCCCGCCGACCGTGGCGGCCCTCTTCCTGGAGCGCGTGGCGGCGACACCGGACGCGGAGGCGTACCGCTACCCCGTGCCGCCGGCCTCCGGGCAGGGGCCGGACGACTGGAAGTCGCTGACCTGGGGCCAGGCCGCCGAGCGGGTCTACGCCATCGCGGCCGGCCTGATCGAGCTGGGGGTGCGGTCGGAGCAGCGCGTCGCGCTCGCCTCCTCCACCCGGGTCGAGTGGATCCTCGCCGACCTGGGCATCCTGTGCGCCGGCGCGGCCACCACCACGGTCTACCCGCAGACCAACGCCGACGAGTCCGCCTTCATCCTCGCCGACTCCGACAGCCGGGTGCTGATCGCCGAGGACGCGGCCCAGCTCGCCAAGGCGCGCGAGAAGCGCGGCGAGCTGCCCGACCTCACGCACGTCGTGGTCATCGACCCGGCCGGCGTCGAGACGAGCGACTGGGTGCTCACGCTCGCCGAGCTGGAGCAGCGCGGTGCCGCGTACCTGGAGAAGAACCCGGACCTGATCAAGGAGCGGGTCGGTGCGATCACCAGGGACCAGCTCGCCACGCTGATCTACACCTCCGGCACCACCGGCCGCCCCAAGGGCGTCCGCCTCCCGCACGACAACTGGTCGTACATGGCGAAGGCGACCGCCGCGACCGGGCTGATCAGCGCTGACGACGTGCAGTACCTGTGGCTGCCGCTCGCGCACGTCTTCGGCAAGGTGCTCACCTCCGGCCAGATCGAGGTCGGGCACGTCACCGCCGTCGACGGCCGCGTGGACAAGATCATCGAGAACCTGCCGGTCGTCGAACCGACGTACATGGCGGCCGTGCCGCGCATCTTCGAGAAGGTCTACAACGGGGTCGCCGCCAAGGCCCGGGCCGGCGGCGGGGCCAAGTACAAGATCTTCCAGTGGGCCGCCGAGGTCGCCCGCGAGTACGCCAAGGTCACCCAGGACAACTTCCGGCGCACCGGCACCGCCTCGGCGCCGTTCGGCCTGAGCGCCCGGCACAAGGTTGCCGACGCCCTGGTCTTCTCCAAGATCCGCGAGGCGTTCGGCGGCAACCTGCGGGCCTGCGTCTCCGGCTCCGCCGCCCTCGCGCCCGACATCGGCTACTTCTTCGCCGGCGCCGGCATCCACATCCTGGAGGGCTACGGCCTCACCGAGTCCTCCGCGGCCTCCTTCGTGAACCCGGGCGAGGCCTATCGCACCGGTACGGTCGGCAAGCCGTTGCCCGGCACCGAGGTGCGGATCGCGGACGACGGCGAGATCCTGCTGCGCGGCCCCGGCATCATGGAGGGCTACCACGGGCTGCCCGAGAAGACCGCCGAGGTACTGGAGTCCGACGGCTGGTTCCACACCGGTGACATCGGCGAACTGTCGCCCGACGGCTACCTGCGCATCACCGACCGCAAGAAGGACTTGATCAAGACCTCCGGCGGCAAGTACATCGCGCCGGCCGAGGTCGAGGGACAGTTCAAGGCGGTGTGCCCGTACGTCTCGAACATCCTGGTGCACGGCGCCGACCGGAACTTCTGCACCGCGCTCATCGCGCTCGACGAGCCCTCCATCCTCGACTGGGCCAAGGAGAACGGGCTCGGGGGCAGGTCCTACGCCGACGTCGTCGCCGCGCCCGCCACGGTCGCCCTCGTCGAGGGGTACGTGAAGGAACTCAACGAGGGTCTCCAGCGCTGGCAGACCATCAAGCAGTTCCGGCTGCTGCCGCGGGACCTCGACGTCGAACACGGTGAGATCACGCCGAGCCTGAAGCTGAAGCGGCCGGTGGTCGAGCGGGAGTACAAGCACCTGATCGACGAGATGTACGCGGGCTCGCGGGAGGCCTGACCGGCCGCGCGGGGCGACGGCCCACGCCGCCGCCCCGCGCCCCCGGGTCAGCCGGTCCGCCCCCGGTCGACCAGCCGGCGCAGCTCCCCGATCCGGGCGCGCATCGCCGCCAGGTCCGGAGGGTCGCCGCCCGCCAGCTGGTCCTCCAGCTCCGCGAGCCGCGTGCCTATCTCGCCGTCCTCCCCGTGCTGCCGCGCCAGCAGCCGCTCCAGCTGCCGGGTCTTGCGGTGCAGGTCGAGGAAGACGCTGACCTTGGCTCTGAGCACCCAGGGGTCGAAGGGCTTGGTCAGATAGTCGGCGGCGCCGGTCGCGTAACCGCGGAAGGCGTAGCCGGAGTCGTCCTCGGCGCCGGTCAGGAAGATGATCGGGACGTCCCTGGTCTGGTCGAGCCGCTTGATGTTGGCGGCGGTCTCGAAGCCGTCCATGCCGGGCATGCGGACGTCGAGCAGCACCAGGGCGAACGGCCGGCGCAGCAGCGCCTTCATCGCCTCCTCGCCCGAACGGGCGCGCACCAGCGGCTCGTTGAGGGACCGCAGGACCGCCTCCAGCGCGATCAGGTTGTCCTCCATGTCGTCGACCAGGAGGATGCTGGCGCGCTCGTCGGTCGTTGCCTCAGCGCTCATGGTGGCGGTGCCTCATTCAGTCGTCGGCGGAAGCGCGGCCTCCGCCGCCGGTCCGGGTGCCCCGGTGGTGTCGTCGTCACAACCCTCGGGGTCCAGGAGGGAGCAGACGACGGTCAGCAGCTGGTCGACGTCCACCGGCTTGGGCACGTAGTCGTTGGCGCCCCGCCCGATCGACTTCTCCCGGTCCCCCGGCATGGCCTTGGCGGTCAGCGCGATGATGGGCAGGCCCGTCCAGCGGGGGGCGCGGCGGATGGCGGCGATGGTCTCGTAGCCGTCCATCTCCGGCATCATGATGTCCATCAGGACGAGCTCGACGTCCGGGTTGCGCTCCAGCGTCTCGATGCCCTCGCGGCCGTTCTCGGCGTAGAGCACCGGCATGCCGACGCGGCCCAGGACGTGGGTGAGGGCGAAGACGTTGCGGATGTCGTCGTCGACGATCAGCACCCGCCGGCCGGGCAGGACCCGGCCCGCGCGTCCCGCCTTCCACGCCTCCAGTTTGGTGGGCGCCGGCCAGGAGTCGTAGGTGTCGTGCGTGGCCGGGAAAGATCCGGCCGCCGGCTGGTCGGGCACCGGAAGCGGGTGCTCCTCGGGAGCCGGGCCGGTCGCCGGGTTGCCGGGGCTGACGGCGGGCACGTACAGGGTGAAGGTGGATCCCCTGCCGGGCTGGCTCTCGGCGACGATACGGCCGCCGAGCAGCCCCGCGATCTCGCGGCTGATGGACAGGCCGAGGCCGGTGCCGCCGTACTTGCGGTTCGTCGTGCCGTCGGCCTGCTGGAACGCCTCGAAGATCACCGGGAGTTTCTCCGGCGCGATCCCGATACCGGTGTCGGATACGGCGAAGGCGACCAGCTCGCCGCTGTCGCGCACATACGGGTTCTCGGGGTCCCTGACCCGGTCGACCCGCAGCTCGACCCGGCCCGTCGCGGTGAACTTGATCGCGTTGGACAGCAGGTTGCGCAGGATCTGCTGGAGTCGCTGCTCGTCGGAGTACATCTCGCGCGGCACGTCCTCGCCGACCGCCACCTCGAAGGCGAGTCCCCGGTCGAGGGTGAGCGGGCGGAAGGTGGCGTGCACGTAGTCGAGCAGCTTGATGAGCGGCAGCCGCTTGGGGCGTACGTCCATCCGGCCGGCCTCGATCTTCGACAGGTCGAGGATGTCGTTGATCAGCTGGAGGAGGTCCGAGCCTGAGCGGTGGATCGTGGTCGCGAACTGCACCTCCTGGTCGGACAGCCGGCCGTCGGGGTTGTCCGACAGCAGCCGCGCCAGGATCAGCAACGAGTTCAGCGGGGTGCGCAGTTCGTGGGACATGTTGGCCAGGAACTCCGACTTGTACTGCGAGGAGGTCGCCAGCAGGGCGGCCTTCTCCTCCAGTTCGGCGTTCGAGTGCTGCAACTCCGCCTGCTGCTTCTGGAGTTCGTCGGAGCGCTCCTGGAGCTGCATGGCCAGCCGCTGGGACTCGCCGAGTAGCGACTCCGTACGGGAGTTGGCGATGATGGTGTTGATCGCGACGCCGATGGTGTTCACGAACTGGTCGAAGAACGCGAGGTGGACGTCCGAGAAGCGGGAGAAGGACGCCAGCTCGATCACCCCGAGGAGCTTGTCCTCGAAGAGGATCGGGATGATCACGACACTGCTCGGGGCGGCCTCGCCCAGACCACTGTTGATCTTGATGTAGCCCGGCGGGGCCTCCTCCACCAGGATGCGCTTCTTCTCCCGGGCGGCCTGCCGGACCAGCCCGTGCACCGGCATGCCCCCGGTGTCGACGGTGGCGCTCTGCGCCGAGCCGTACCCGGCGATGAACGCCAGCCCCTTCGCGGGGACGGCCGTGTGCAGCGAGGAGCCGTCCTCGTCGGGGTCCGCCAGGAAGAACGCGCCGTACTGGGCGTTCACCAGCGGGGTCAGCTCGCGCAGGATGAGGTCGGCGACCTCCATCAGGTCACGGTGGCCCTGCATCAGGGCCGCGAGCCGGGCCAGGTTGGACTCCAGCCAGTCCTTCGCGCGGGTCGTCTCGCGCAGGTTGGCCACCATCAGGTTGATGTTGTCCTTCAGCTCCGCGACCTCGCCCTGCGTCTCCACGGTGATCGAGCGGGACATGTCGCCCTGGGCCACGGCCGAGGCGACCTCGGCGATCGCGCGGACCTGCGTGGTGAGGTTCAGGGCCAGCTCGTTGACGTTGGTCGTCAGGCGCTTCCAGGTGCCGTAGACGCCCTCGACCCTCGCCTGGCCGCCGAGCCGGCCCTCGCTGCCCACCTCGCGCGCCACCCGGGTGACCTCCGAGGAGAACGAGGACAGCGTGTCGACCATGGTGTTGATGGTGGTCTTGAGCTCCAGGATCTCGCCGCGCGCGTCCACGTCGATCTTCTTCGACAGGTCGCCCTGCGCCACCGCCGTCGCCACCTGGGCGATGTTGCGGACCTGCGAAGTCAGGTTGTCCGCCATGTAGTTGACGTTGTCGGTCAGGTCCCGCCAGACGCCGGAGACGCCCAGTACCTGGGCCCGGCCGCCGAGCCGGCCGTCGGTGCCGACCTCGCGGGCCACCCGGGTCACCTCGTCGGCGAAGGCGCGCAGCTGCTCCACCATCGTGTTGACGGTGTCCTTCAGCTCCAGGATCTCGCCCTTCGCCTCCACCGTGATCTTCTTGCCGAGGTCGCCCTGCGCGACGGCGGTGGACACCAGCGCGATGTTGCGGACCTGCGAAGTGAGGTTGTCCGCCATGAAGTTGACGTTGTCGGTGAGGTCCTTCCAGACCCCGGACACCCCCCGCACCTGCGCCCGGCCGCCCAACTGCCCCTCGGTGCCGACCTCGCGGGCGACCCGGGTGACCTCGTCGGCGAAGGCGGAGAGCTGGTCGACCATCGTGTTGATGGTGGACTTCAGCTCCAGGATCTCGCCCTGCGCGTCGACCGTGATCTTCTGGCTGAGGTCGCCGTTGGCCACCGCCGTGGTCACCTGGGCGATGTTGCGGACCTGCGAGGTCAGGTTGGACGCCATGAAGTTGACGTTGTCGGTGAGGTCCTTCCACACCCCGGACACCCCCCGCACCTGCGCCCGGCCGCCCAACTGCCCCTCGGTGCCCACCTCGCGGGCCACCCGGGTGACCTCGTCGGCGAAGGCGGAGAGCTGCTCGACCATCGTGTTCACGGTCAGCTTCAGTTCGAGCAGTTCACCGGTGGCCTCCACGGTGACCGTCCGGGTCAGGTCACCGCGGGCCACCGCCGTCGTCACCAGGGCGATGTCCCGTACCTGGGCCGTCAGCCGGGACGCCATCGTGTTGACGGCCTCGGTCACCGCCCGCCAACTCCCCGACAGGCCCTGCACCTTGGCCCGCCCTCCCAGCCGGCCTTCGGTGCCGACCTCGCGCGCGACGCGGGTCACCTCGCCGGTGAACAGGGACAGCTGGTCGACCATCTTGTTCACGGCCCGGCCGAGGTGGCGCAGGTCGCCGCGCAGCTGCCGGCTCCCGTCGTGCAGGTCGACCCGCTGGGTCAGGTCCCCGCCGGCCACCGCGTCGAGCACGCGTGTCGCGTTCGCCGCGGGCGCCACCAGGGCGTCCAGCAGCTGGTTCACGTCGTCGATCCGGGAGGTCCAGCCGCCCTGGCCGGGGCTCGCCGACAGCCGCTCGTCGAGCCGGCCGTAGCGCACCAGGTCCCGCCTCACCCGCTGCGACTCGGCGTTGAAGTGCAGGCTGCGGTCCATGATCTGGTTGAACACCGCGGTGAGTTCGGCCACCATCCCGTGGCCGGTCTCCGGCACCTTGGTGAAGTCACCGTCGCGGGCGGCGGTCATCGCGGCGAGCAGAGGACGCAGGTCGGATGCTCGAATATGAACGCCGTTCTGTCCGTCTTCGAGCACATGCGTAGCACTGTTCTCACTCATGGCGGCCCACTTCGGTAACTCGGCGCTTATGGGCGGGGCCAGTCTGTCACTCTGTCGCCATCGACCGAGGCGTATTCGTCCGAACCGTTCGGGGAGCTGTCCATGGGGGCCATACCGGCGCAACGGGAGACCGCTTCCCGTGCCTCCGAGGCGCCCGGGAGCGAGACCCCGGATCACTCCGGCACGTCCACGCAGGCCCCGGACGCGCCCGCGTCGGCGCCCATACCCACGCCCGCCCCTGCGCCAGCGCCCATACCCACGCCCGCCCCCGCGTCGGCACCCCCGCCCGTGTCCGGACCGGCACCCGCGCCTGTGTCCGCCTCCGCCGTCGCCGAACTTCCGTCGCCCGCGCAGCCGTTGGCGCCCGTCGATCCGCTCGTGTCAGCCGGCCGCCCGGCCCCCGCCCGGTCGCCGGCCCCCGCCGAACCCCCACCCCCCGCGAGATCCTCAGACCCCGACACACCCTCCGCCCGCGCCGAGGCGCATGCCGCGCTGCCCGGGAGTTCGGCCGCGCCGGGCTGCGCCCGGGCGCTCGTGCGGGACTCGCTCGCGGAGTGGCGCGAGCGTGGGCTGCCCGGCACGCAGCACCTCACCGGCCGTCTCGCCGACGACGCCGTGGTGGCCGTCAGCGAACTCGTGACGAACGCCGTCGTGCACGCGGGCACCGACGTCGAGCTCGCCTGGCGGCTGGAGGCGGACACCGGCGCGCTCGTCGTGGAGGTGGCCGACCACCACCCGTCCCGTGCGCCGCGCGGCGCCGACGCCGAACCGCCGTACGAGACACCGGAGTACGGGCGCGGGCTGCGGCTGGTGGCCGCGCTCGCCGAGTCCTGGGGCATCACCTACCGCACCGGCGCCAAGACGGTGTGGGCGCGGCTGCCCGCCGAGGGCAGGCCGGCGGGCGCGGCGAAGGTGGCGTACGTCGGGGAACGCGCACTCCAGCGCGGTCTGCGCGTCGCCGGCATCCTCGCGCCGGAACCGCTGCGGGCCGAGCAGGACCGGGAGTGGCTCGACCGGGGTGCTCTGTCCTTCCTGGCCGAGGCGTCCGACCTGCTCGCCGGGCAGCTCGACGAGAACCTGGTCGCCGCTCTCGCCGGACAGCTGATCGTGCCGCGTCTGGCCGACTGGTGCGCGGTGTGGATGGAGGACGAGGTGATGGGGCGCTGGGGGTCGCCCGGCGCGGGGGAGTCCGAGGGCGCGGGAGGCTGGGGCGAGGGCGGCGGGTTCGCCGCCGGGCCGCGGCTCGCCCGCGTCTGGCACGGCAGCGAGAACCGGATCGAGGAGCTGCGCCGGGCCCTGGAGAAGGACCCGCCGGGCCCGGCCGGTGACCTGCGCTCGGGGCCGGTCCCCTTCCCGTGGCCCGGCGAGGCGCTCGGCCCGCACGGAACCCACGGCTCCGCGCTCGCCTACCGGCTCGTCGCCGGCGGCCGCCCGCTGGGCACCCTGGTCATCGGCCGGGCCGGCCTGCTGCGCTTCCCGGACGAGATCACCGGGCTGGTCGAGGACCTCGGCCGCCGGGTGGCGCTCGCCATCGGCGCGGCCCGCCAGTACGCCCGCCAGGCCACCATCAGTGCCGTACTGCAGCGCGGGCTGCTGCCCGGGGCGGTGGCGGAGATACCCGGGGTGCGCAGCGCCCTGGTCTACGAGCCCTGCGACATGGGCGGACCGAGCGGCGACTTCTACGACCTCTTCCCGGGCGGCGACGGCCGCTGGTGCTTCGCGCTCGGTGACGTCCAGGGCAAGGGCCCCGAGGCCGCGGTCGTCATCGGCCTGGCCCGGCCCTGGCTGCGGCTGCTGGCCCGGGAGGGCTACCGCGTCGCCGACGTCCTCGACCGCCTCAACCAGCTCCTCCTCGACGACGCGACGGAGGCCGCGGACGCGGCGGCCCGCGCGCTGGTGGCCGCGGGCGGCGGACCTGCGCTCCCCGGCGATGGCCCCCAGAACCGTTTCCTCTCCCTTCTCTACGGCGAGCTGGTCCCCTTCGACGGCGGGGTGCGCTGCACGCTCGCCTCCGCCGGGCACCCGCTGCCGCTGCTGCTCGGGTCGGGTGGCGAGGTCTGCACGGCCGCCCGGCCGCAGACCCTGCTCGGGGTGGTCGAGGACGAGACGTACGTCAGCGAGACCTTCGTGCTGCGGCCCGGCGACAGCCTGCTGTGCGTGACCGACGGTGTGACCGAACGCCGCTCCGGCTCCCGCCAGTTCGACGACGGCGACGGCCTCGCGGCGGCGCTCACCGGCTGCGTGGGGCTGAGCGCCCAGCTGATCGCGGAGCGCATCAAACACCTCGTGCACGACTTCGGCACGGGGCCACCGGAGGACGACCTCGCACTCCTGGTACTCCAGACGGAATGACACCGCGCCCGGCTCGGAGGTCCGCCGACCGGCCGACGCCCGCACGCCGGCGCGGGCGCGAGTGGCCGGACGGGGGCGGGGCCCTGCGACCGCGGGTGCCCGCCGTCGTCGTAGGGCGGTGGAACGGATGGGCGGCGGCCCCGGTCCCCGCCCCGACACGCCCACTCCCCCCGGTGCTGGACAATGGGGGGCATGCCTTCCGCTCTTCCCGACGGTGAGCCCGTTCCCGGTGACGGTGCGCTGCCCGCGTCCGCGCTCGCCGGGGCCGCCGACCGCCCTCTCGGGTTCTACCTGCACGTTCCCTACTGCGCGACCCGCTGCGGCTACTGCGACTTCAACACCTACACGGCGACCGAGCTGCGCGGCACGGGCGGGGTGCTCGCCTCCCGGGACAACTACGCGGACACCGTGATCGACGAGATCCGCCTGGCCCGCAAGGTCCTCGGTGACGACCCGCGCCCGGTCCGCACGGTCTTCGTCGGCGGCGGCACGCCCACCCTGCTGGCCGCGGGCGACCTCGTACGGATGCTGCGCTCGATCCGTGAGGAGTTCGGGCTGGCACAGGACGCGGAGGTGACGACGGAGGCGAACCCGGAGTCGGTCGACCCGGCGTATCTCGCGGCCCTGCGGCACGGCGGCTTCAACCGGATCTCCTTCGGCATGCAGAGCGCGCGGCAGCACGTCCTGAAGGTGCTGGACCGCACGCACACCCCGGGCCGCCCCGAGGCCTGCGTGGCGGAGGCCCGCGCGGCGGGCTTCGCGCACGTCAACCTCGACCTGATCTACGGCACCCCCGGCGAGTCCGACGACGACTGGCGGGCCTCGCTCGAGGCGGCGCTCGGCGCCGGTCCCGACCACGTCTCGGCGTACGCCCTGATCGTCGAGGAGGGCACTCAGCTGGCCCGCCGTATCCGCCGGGGCGAGGTGCCCATGACGGACGACGACGTGCACGCCGACCGCTACCTGATCGCCGAGGAACTGCTGTCGGCGGCGGGCTACGACTGGTACGAGGTGTCGAACTGGGCCACCTCGGACGCGGGCCGCTGCCTGCACAACGAGCTCTACTGGCGCGGCGCCGACTGGTGGGGCGCGGGCCCCGGAGCCCACAGCCACGTGGGCGGCGTGCGCTGGTGGAACGTGAAACACCCCGGGGCGTACGCGGCGGCGCTCGCGTCGGGGCGCTCACCCGGCGCCGGGCGGGAGATCCTCTCCGCGGAGGACCGCCGGGTGGAGCGGATCCTGCTGGAACTGCGGCTGCGGGAGGGCGTGCCCCTGTCGCTGCTGCGCGAGGCGGGGCTCGCCGCGGCGGGCCGGGCGCTGTCCGACGGACTCCTCCAGCGACGGCCCTACGACGAGGGAGCGGCGGTGCTCACCCTGCGGGGACGGCTGCTGGCGGACGCGGTGGTCAGGGACCTGGTCGACTGACCCGCGCCCTGCGGCCCGGCGCGGCCCCGCGTCTCCGTCAGGCGTCCGCCGTCACGGTCAGGCGTCCGCCGTCACGAAGTCGATGAGTTCTTCGACCCGGCCCAGCAGCTCCGGCTCCAGGTCCCGGTAGGAGTGGACCCGCGACAGGATGTGCTGCCAGGCCGCGCCCGTGTTCTCGGGCCAGCTCAGCGCCCGGCACACGCCCGTCTTCCAGTCCTGGCCGCGCGGGACGCGGGGCCAGGCCGCGATGCCGACGGCCGACGGCTTCACCGCCTCCCAGACGTCGATGTAGGGGTGGCCGACGACCAGCGCGTGGTCGCTGGTCACGGACGCGGCGATCCGGGACTCCTTGCTGCCCGGCACCAGGTGGTCCACCAGCACGCCGAGTCGGGCGTCGGGCCCCGGCGCGAACTCGGCCACGATGGCGGGCAGGTCGTCGACGCCCTCCAGGTACTCGACCACCACGCCCTCGATGCGCAGGTCGTCGCCCCACACCCGTTCGACCAGTTCGGCGTCGTGCCGGCCCTCGACGTAGATGCGCCCGGCGCGGGCCACGCGCGCGCGTGCGCCGGGGACGGCGACCGAA
Source organism: Streptomyces sp. NPDC005574 (assembly GCF_040605435.1). Lineage (NCBI taxonomy): Bacteria > Bacillati > Actinomycetota > Actinomycetes > Kitasatosporales > Streptomycetaceae > Streptomyces > Streptomyces sp. NPDC005574. The sequence goes on along the minus strand of NZ_JBEXCW010000019.1, from coordinate 26,634 downwards.
CCGGACGCGGTGCGGGTGGGCCGTACCGGAGCCTGTCCGGTGGGCCGGACGAGCGTCACCGGGCGGCCCTCCAGCAGGAAGCCGCGCGGTTCCATGGGGAAGACGCGGTGCTTGCCGAAGCGGTCCTCCAGGGTGACCGTGCCGGCCTCGCAGCGGACCACCGCGCCGCAGAAGCCGGTGCCCGGCTCCTCCACCACGAGACCCGGCTCCGCCGCCACCTCGGGCACAGGCTTGGGCTTCTTCCACGGCGGGGTCAGGTCCGGAGAGTACAGACGGCGCTGCGGGCCCGGAGCGCCCTCGTTGGAGGGGCGGTGGCGGGAGACGGGTGGGAGCATTCGGATGACGATAGGAGAAGCGCCCGGGCGGCCCTACGAGGGTCCCCGCGACACGCCGAAGCGGGCCGCCAGGGCGTCCCGCTGCGCCCGTACGAACACCGCGTCCACCACGGCCCCGTGGCCCGGCACGTACAGGGCGTCCGCGCCGCCGAGGGCGAGCAGCCGGTCGAGGGCGGCGGGCCACCGGGCGGGTACGGCGTCCGGGCCGGCCTGCGGCTCACCGGACTCCTCGACCAGGTCGCCGCAGAACACCACCCGCGGGTCGCCCGGCACCACCACCGCCAGGTCGTGCGCGGTGTGGCCGGGACCCGCGTCCGCCAGCAGCACCTGCCTGCCGCCCAGGTCGAGGGTCCGCTCACCGCGCACGAGGTGCCCGGGCGGGGTGAGCGCGTCCGCGGCCTCGCCCGCCGTCCCTTCGCCCAGCCCGTTGCGCACCGCGTCCGCGCGCAGCTCCTCCCGGCCGGCCGGCCCGGTCACCGCGTCGAAGCCGGCCGCGCCGAACACCTCCACGTCCGGGAACGCCGCCGCCCCGAAGACGTGGTCGAAGTGGGGATGGGTGAGCGCGAGATGGGTCACATCCCGGCCGGCCAGCTCCTTCGCCCGCGCCCGCAGCAGCGCGCCCTCCGCGAGAGCGGACCCGGCGTCCACCAACAGGACCGCGTCCGCCCCGACGACCAGCCCGGCCGTGCAGTCCCAGCCCGGCAGCCTGCACCGCCCGACCCCGGCCGCCAGCCGCTCCCACCCGAGCTCTTCCCAAGTCACCGTCATACCGCGACGCTAGGCCGTGTCACACAGGTCGCGGCCGTCCCGCGGGCGAACGCCGGGACTTTTTCGACACGTTCCGGGCGGTGTCCGGCGGCTCTCGCCGGGCAGGTGACAGGAGTGGCCGGTCGTGAGCCGGGGTGCCGGCGGCGAGCGGTGCGACCGGCCTTGCCCGGGGTGCACCCCCCGGCCGTACACTGGGCGGGTCAGTGCTGGCACTCGGACGGACAGAGTGCCAGGAGCAGGGCCCGGGGGACGACGTCTGGAGGTGAGCGCGGTGCTGAGTGAACGCAGGCTCCGGGTGCTGCGCGCCATCGTCCAGGACTACGTGGGCACCGAGGAGCCGGTCGGTTCCAAGGCGCTCACCGAGCGGCACAGCCTCGGCGTCTCCCCGGCGACCGTGCGCAACGACATGGCGGCCCTGGAGGACGAGGGGTACATCGCCCAGCCGCACACCAGCGCCGGGCGCATCCCCACCGACAAGGGCTACCGGCTGTTCGTCGACAAGCTCGCGGGCGTGAAGCCGATGACCGCGCCCGAGCGGCGCGCCATCCAGAACTTCCTCGACGGCGCGGTCGACCTCGACGACGTCGTGGCGCGCACCGTGCGGCTGCTCGCCCAGCTCACCCGGCAGGTCGCCGTCGTGCAGTACCCCTCGCTGACCCGCTCGACGGTGCGGCACGTGGAACTGCTCGCGCTGGCCCCCGCGCGTCTGATGCTCGTGCTGATCACGGACACGGGCCGGGTCGAGCAGCGGATGGTGGACGCACCCGCGCCCTTCGGGGAGGCGTCGCTCGCGGATCTGCGGGCCCGGCTCAACAGCCGGGTCGCCGGCCGCCGCTTCAGCGACGTCCCGCGCCTCGTGGAGGACCTGCCGGAGGCGTTCGACATCGAGGACCGCGGTACGGTCACCACGGTGCTCTCCACCCTCCTGGAGACGCTTGTCGAGGAGAACGAGGAGCGGCTGATGATCGGCGGCACCGCCAATCTGACCCGCTTCGGACATGACTTCCCCCTCACCATCCGGCCGGTGCTGGAGGCACTGGAGGAGCAGGTCGTGCTTCTCAAGTTGCTGGGTGAGGCGGGGGATTCGGGCATGACCGTACGCATCGGTCACGAGAACGCCTATGAGGGACTCAACTCCACTTCTGTGGTGTCGGTCGGTTACGGTTCGGGCGGCGAGGCAGTAGCCAAGCTCGGCGTGGTCGGACCGACCCGCATGGATTACCCGGGAACGATGGGAGCGGTACGCGCAGTGGCACGGTACGTCGGACAGATCCTGGCGGAGTCGTAAGTGGCCACGGACTACTACGCCGTTCTCGGCGTGCGCCGCGACGCGTCGCAGGAAGAGATCAAGAAGGCCTTCCGGCGGCTCGCGCGCGAGCTGCACCCGGACGTCAATCCGGACCCGAAGACCCAGGAGCGGTTCAAGGAGATCAACGCCGCCTACGAGGTGTTGTCGGACCCGCAGAAGAAGCAGGTCTACGACCTCGGCGGCGACCCGCTCTCGCAGGCCGGCGGCGGCGCGGGCGGCTTCGGGGCCGGCGGCTTCGGGAACTTCTCGGACATCATGGACGCGTTCTTCGGTACGGCGTCGCAGCGGGGCCCGCGCTCACGCACCCGGCGCGGCCAGGACGCGATGATCCGGCTGGAGATCGAGCTCGACGAGGCGGCCTTCGGCACCACGAAGGACATCCAGGTCGACACGGCGATCGTCTGCACCACCTGCAACGGTGAGGGCGCGGCGCCGGGCACCTCCGCCCAGACGTGCGACATGTGCCGCGGACGCGGTGAGGTGTCGCAGGTCACTCGGTCCTTCCTCGGCCAGGTCATGACCTCGCGGCCGTGCCCGCAGTGCCAGGGTTTCGGCACCGTGGTCCCCACCCCGTGCCCGGAGTGCGCGGGCGACGGACGGGTGCGCTCGCGCCGGACGCTGACCGTGAAGATCCCCGCCGGTGTCGACAACGGCACCCGCATCCAGCTCGCGGGCGAGGGCGAGGTCGGCCCCGGCGGCGGTCCCGCCGGCGACCTCTACGTCGAGATCCACGAGTTGCCGCACTCCACCTTCCAGCGGCGCGGCGACGACCTGCACTGCACGGTCACCATCCCGATGACGGCGGCCTCCCTCGGCACCAAGGTGCCGCTGGAGACCCTCGACGGGATGGAGGAGGTCGACATCCGTCCGGGCACCCAGTCCGGCCAGTCGATCCCGCTGCACGCCCGGGGTATCACGCACCTGCGGGGCGGCGGCCGCGGCGACCTGATCGTGCACGTCGAGGTCATGACCCCGAGCAAGCTGGACCCGGAGCAGGAGCGACTGCTGCGGGAGCTCGCCAAGCTGCGCGGCGAGGAGCGGCCCACCGGGCAGTTCCAGCCCGGTCAGCAGGGGCTGTTCTCCCGGCTCAAGGACGCCTTCAACGGGCGGTGACGGGCGCTGGGTGAGACCCTCCGCCCGGCGCCGCCGACGGCCCGTGCCGGGCGGCCGGCGGATTCGGACTTGTCCGGCGGGCGTGACAACATGCCGTCATGTCCACCGCACTGACCGATCTCTGCCCCCATCCGATCGTGCAGGCTCCCATGGCGGGCGGCGTCTCCGTCCCGCAGCTCGCCGCCGCCGTGTCCGAGGCGGGCGGGCTGGGCTTCCTGGCCGCCGGGTACAAGACGGCGGACGGGATGTACCAGGACATCAAGCAGGTGCGGGGGCTCACCGGCCGGCCGTTCGGCGTGAACCTCTTCATGCCGCAGCCGGAGTCCCGGGCCGGCGCGGGCGGCCCGGCCGGCACCGCGCCCCCCGCGCCGGCGACCGTGGACGTCTACGCCCACCAGCTGGCCGGCGAGGCCACCTGGTACGACACCGAGCTCGGCGACCCCGACAGCGGCCGCGACGACGGCTACGACGCCAAACTCGCCGTACTGCTGGACAACCCGGTGCCGGCGGTCTCCTTCCACTTCGGCGTGCCCGGCCCCGACACCCTGGAGGCCCTGCGCCGCGCCGGCACCCTGACCCTGGCCACCGCGACCACCGTGGAGGAGGCCCTCGCCGTGCAGCGGGCGGGCGCCGACGCGGTGATAGCGCAGGGCGTGGAGGCGGGCGGCCACCAGGGCACCCACCGCGACGACCCGGAGGCCGACGGCTCCGGCATCGGACTGCTGTCGCTGGTCGCCCAGGTGAGCGAGAGCGTGGACCTGCCGGTCGTCGCCGCCGGCGGCATCATGCGCGGCAGCCAGATCGCCGCCGTGCTCGCCGCGGGCGCCCACGCGGCCCAGCTCGGCACGGCCTTCCTCGCCACCCCCGAGTCCGGCGCGCACGCCGTGCACAAGCAGGCGCTGACCAACCCGCTGTTCGTGCGCACCGAGCTGACCCGCGCTTTCTCCGGCCGGCCGGCCCGCGGCCTGGTCAACCGGTTCATGCGCGAGCACGGCCCGTACGCGCCCGCCGCCTATCCCGAGATCCACCACCTGACCTCCCCGCTGCGCAAGGCGGCCGCCAAGGCCGGTGACGCGCAGGGCATGGCGCTGTGGGCCGGGCAGGGCCACCGGATGGCCCGCGAGCTGCCCGCCGGGCGGCTCGTCGAGGTGCTGGCCGCCGAACTCGACGCCGCCAGGACAGCGTTGTCGGTGTTCCCGGCCGAGGGCACGGACCGATGACCGCCCCGGTGTTCGTGGTCGAGGCCCTCCCGCCGGGAGACGGCGGACCGTACGTCCTCGACGGCCCCGAGGGACGGCACGCCGTGTCCGTGAAGCGGCTGCGCGCGGGGGAGGCCGTCGTCCTCACCGACGGCGCCGGCCGGTGGGCCGAGGGCGAGGTGACCGCCGCCGAGGGCAAGGACCGGCTGGTCCTGCGGCTGACCGGCGTGCGGGAGGAGCCCGCGCCGCGGCCCCGGATCACCGTCGTCCAGGCGCTGCCCAAGGGGGACCGGGGCGAGCTGGCCGTGGAGACGATGACCGAGACCGGCGTCGACGCGATCGTGCCGTGGGCCGCCTCCCGCTGCGTCACCCAGTGGCGGGGCGAACGCGGGCTGAAGGCCCTCGCCAAGTGGCGGGCCACCGCGCGGGAGGCCGGCAAGCAGTCCCGCCGGGTCCGCTTCCCCGAGGTCGCGGACGCCTCGACGAGCAAGCAGGTGGCGGCACTTCTCGCCACGGCCGACCTCGCCGCCGTACTGCACGAGGACCGCGACTACGGCAGCGAGCCGCTCGCGACGGCCGAACTGCCCGCCACGGGCGAGATCGTGCTGGTCGTCGGGCCCGAGGGCGGTGTCTCGCCCGAGGAACTGGCACTGTTCGAGCAGGCCGGCGCGAAGGCGTACCGGCTCGGCCCCTCCGTGCTGCGCACCTCGACCGCCGGCACGGCGGCCACCGCCCTGCTCCTCGGCCGCACCGGCCGCTGGTCCTGACCCCCGGAGAGCCGATCGTGGAACTCGCCCAAGTACGCCTGCTCGTCACCGACTTCCCCGCCTGCTACCGCTTCTACGCCGAAGTCCTCGGCCTGCGGCCGCAGTCGGGGGCCGCGGACGGGCCGTACGAGAAGTTCAGCCCCGCGGCCGGCTCGGCGGGCATCGCGCTGCAGGACCGGGCGATGATGGCCGAGGTGCTGGGCGAACTCGGCGACGCGGCGAGCGGCCACCGCTCCCTGGTCGTGCTGCGCGTCGACGACCTCGACGGCTACTGCGCGGACCTCGCGACCCGTGGCGCGACCCTGCTGCACGGCCCGGACCACATGACGGACCGGATGCGCGTCGCCCACCTCAAGGACCCCGAGGGCAACCTCGTGGAACTCCAGGAGTGGCTGCTGCTGCGCGGCTGACAGCGGGGCGCACGCGGGCGCGTGAGTGGCCGTATGCGCCCTTCCGCGACGGCGGGGTCGGTGGCAGGCTGCCTTCCATGGGGGCTTTGAGACGCAACTGGCGTCGGCCGCGGGGCCGACGGATGGCAGCGGCGGCCGTGTTCGCGGTCGTCGCGGTGGGCGGCGCGGCCGCCTGCGACCCGAACGGACTGAGCTCCGCGAGCGTGGCGTTCACCACCGACCAGACCGCGACCAAGCGGCTGGAGCGGCAGAACGTCGACGTCCGCTGGCTCACCTGCACCGCCTCCTACGACGGCCACGCGTCGGCCTCCACCGCGCCCTCGGCGACCGAGCGGACCGTCGCGAGCGTCGACTGCAAGGGCGAGACCGGCGACGGGCAGGACATCACCGTCACCGGCAAGGTCACCCACGCCGTCAACGGCGCCTGCGTGCGCGGCGATCTGACCGCCAAGGTGGGCGGCAGGGTGCGCTTCCACGTCGACGGGCTCGGCAACTGCGACGCCACGACCGCGCCCCGCGTCGACAACCCCGGACAGCGGGGACCCACCACCACGGTGACCGTCACCCGGACCATCTGGTGCCAGACCGATCCGCGGTGCCGTCCCGTCGAGGGGAAGTGATCCGTTTCCCCGTGCGCGGCGGGCGGCCGCTGCATAGGGTGACCGGGTGACACAGTCGCCCACACCTTCCTACCTCCGCTTTCCGCACCCGCACGGCGAGTTGGTCGCCTTCACCGCCGAGGACGACGTCTGGCTGGCCCCCCTCGACGGGGGCCGCGCCTGGCGGGTCAGCGCCGACAACGTGCCGGTCACCCAGCCCCGGATCTCCCCCGACGGCACGACCGTCGCCTGGACCTCCGTCCGCGACGGCGCCCCCGAGGTGCACATCGCCCCGGTCGACGGCGGGCCGTCCCGGCGCCTGACGTACTGGGGCAGCGGCAGGACCCAGGTGCGCGGCTGGACCCCGGACGGACAGGTCCTCGCGATCACCACCCACGGCCAGCCCAGCCTGCGCCGGACCTGGGCGCGCGCCGTCCCGCTCGACGGAGGACCGGCCACCACCCTGCCCTACGGCCCCGTCGGAGACGTCGCGGACGGGCCCGCCACGGTGCTGCTGTCCGCGCCCATGGGACGCGAGGCCGCCTGGTGGAAGCGCTACCGGGGCGGCACCGCGGGCAAGTTGTGGATCGACCACGACGGCCAGGGCGAGTTCGTCCGGCTGCACGCCGACCTCGACGGGAACATCGAGTACCCGGTGTGGGCGGGGGACCGGATCGGGTTCCTGTCCGACCACGAGGGCGTCGGCGCGCTGTACTCCTCCCTCGCCGACGGCTCCGACCTGCGGCGGCACACTCCCCTCGACGGCTATTACGCCCGCCACGCGGCCGGTGACGGCACCCGCGTCGTGTACTCCTCCGCGGGTGAACTGTGGCTGCTCGACGACCTCGACGGCGCCGAGCCCCGCAGACTGGACATCCGGCTCGGCGGCCCGCGCACCGACCGCCAGCCGTTCCCGGTGAACGCCGCCCGCTGGTTCGGCTCCGCCGCCCCCGACCACACCGCGCGCGGCAGCGCGGTCGCCGTCCGCGGCGCCGTCCACTGGGTCACCCACCGCGCCGGACCGGCCCGCGCCCTCGCCGCGCAGCCCGGCGTACGGGCCCGGCTGCCGCGCACCTTCCGCGCCGACGGCGAGGAGTGGGTGGTGTGGGTGACGGACGCGGAGGGCGAGGACGCCCTGGAGTTCGCGCCCGCCACCGGACTCGCGCCCGGCGCGACCCCGCGCCGCCTCGCCGCCGGGCTGCTCGGCCGGGTGCTCGGCCTCGCCATGGCGCCCGACGGCAGCCGCGCCGCCGTCGCCGCGCACGACGGCCGCGTCCTGCTCGTCGAACGCGAGACCGGCGAGGTCCGCGACGTCGACCGCAGCGAGGACGGTGACGTCTCCGGGCTGGTCTTCTCACCCGACTCCGCCTGGCTGGCCTGGTCGCACCCCGGCACCGACCCGCTGCGTCAGCTGCGGCTCGCCAACACCACCGACCTGTCGGTCACCGAGGCCACCCCGCTGCGGTTCAAGGACTACGCGCCGGCCTTCACCCTCGACGGCAAGCACCTCGCCTTCCTGTCCACCCGCTCCTTCGACCCGGTCTACGACGAGCACGTCTTCGACCTGGCGTTCGTCGAGGGCGTACGCCCGCACCTGATCACCCTGGCCGCGACCACCCCGTCCCCCTTCGGGCCCCAGCGGCACGGCCGGCCCTTCGAGGCGCCGGACAAGGACGAGACGCCCGACAGCGAGGGCACCCCCGCCACCCGCGTCGACCTGGAGGGCCTCGCCGACCGCATCGTGCCCTTCCCGGTCGAGGCCGCCCGCTACTCCAACCTGCGCGCGGCCAAGGACGGCGTGCTGTGGCTGCGGCACCCCGTGCGCGGAGTGCTCGGGGCCTCCCGGGCCACCCCGGACGCGCCCGACCCCGACACCCAGCTGGAACGCTACGACCTCGCCCAGCAGCGCATCGAGCATCTCGCCGCCGACGCCGACCACTTCGCGGTCAGCGGCGACGGCAAACGCGTCCTGCTGTGGACCGACGGCCGGCTCAAGGTCGTCCCCAGCGACCGCCGTGCCTCGGGCGACGAGGACAGCGACACCAACGTCACCGTCGACCTCGGCCGGGTCCGCCAGATGGTCGATCCCGCGGCCGAGTGGCGCCAGATGTACGACGAGACCGGCCGCATCATGCGCGACCACTTCTGGCGGCCGGACCTCGGCGGAGTCGACTGGGACGGCGTCCTCGACCGCTACCGGCCGGTCCTCGACCGGGTCGCCACCCACGACGACCTGGTCGACCTGCTCTGGGAGGTGCAGGGCGAACTCGGCACCTCGCACGCCTACGTCGTCCCGCGCGGCGGTACCGGCCGGGGCGCCCGGCAGGGACTGCTCGGCGCCGACATCTCCCGTCACGAGGACGGCAGTTGGCGCATCGACCGCATCCTGCCCACGGAGACCTCCGACCCCGACGCCCGCTCCCCGCTCGCCGCGCCCGGTGTCGCGGTGCGCGCCGGGGACGCGATCGTCGCGGTCGGCGGGGTACCGGTCGACCCCATCGCCGGACCCGGCCCGCTGCTGGTGGGGACGGCGGGCAGACCGGTCGAGCTGACCATCTCCCCGTCCGGCGGCGGAGACGCGCGCCATGCCGTCGTCGTCCCCGTCGCCGACGAGGAACCGCTGCGCTACCACGCCTGGGTCGCGGACCGGCGGGCCTACGTCCACGAACGGTCCGGCGGCCGGCTCGGCTACCTCCACGTGCCCGACATGCAGGCGCCCGGCTGGGCCCAGATCCACCGTGACCTGCGCGTCGAGGTGACCCGTGAGGGCCTGGTCGTGGACGTCCGCGAGAACCGCGGCGGCCACACCTCCCAACTGGTCGTCGAGAAGCTCGCCCGGCGGATCGTCGGCTGGGACCTGCCGCGCGGGATGCGGCCCGTCAGCTACCCGCAGGACGCGCCCCGCGGACCCGTCGTCGCCGTCGCCGACGAGTTCTCCGGCTCCGACGGGGACATCGTCAACGCGGCGATCAAGGCACTGCGCATCGGTCCGGTGGTCGGCACCCGCACATGGGGCGGTGTCATCGGCATCGACAGCCGCTACCGCCTGGTCGACGGCACGCTCATCACCCAGCCCAAGTACGCGTTCTGGCTGGAGGGGTACGAGTGGGGCGTGGAGAACCACGGCGTGGACCCGGACGTGGAGGTCGTGCAGCGCCCCCAGGACCACGCGGCGGGCCGCGACGCGCAGCTGGACAAGGCGATCGAGCTGGCGCTGGCCGCGCTGGAGGAGACCCCGGCCAAGACACCCCCGTCCCTGCCGTGACCGCCCCCCGGGGGCTGCCGCTCCCGTAGCGGCCGAGTCGATACCATGCCGACGTCAGAGATCACCACGCGTGGAGGAGACACCGCATGGCTGGGGAGCCGCAGGACGACTGCCTGTTCTGCAAGATCGTCGCCGGGCACATCCCGGCGACCATCGTCCGGGAGACCGGGACGACCGTGGCGTTCCGTGACATCAACCCGCAGGCGCCCACCCACGTCCTGGTGATCCCCAGGGCGCACCACCGAGACGCCGCCGCGCTCGCGGAGGCCGACCCCGCGCTCACCGCGGACGTGCTGCGCGAGACGAGGGCGGTCGCCGAGCAGGACGGCCTGGAGAGCTACCGGGTGGTCTTCAACACCGGCGCCGGCGCCGGCCAGACCGTCTTCCACGCGCACGCCCACGTACTGGGCGGCCGCGGCCTGCAGTGGCCCCCCGGATAGCGAACGATGTCCGTACGCGAACTGGTGGTCCTCGGCACCGCGAGCCAGGTCCCGACCCGGCACCGCAACCACAACGGCTACCTGCTGCGCTGGGACGGCGAGGGCATCCTCTTCGACCCCGGTGAGGGCACCCAGCGCCAGATGCTGCGGGCCGGGGTCGCCGCCCACGACCTGAACCGGATCTGCGTCACGCACTTCCACGGCGACCACTGCCTCGGCCTCGCCGGGGTGATCCAGCGCGTCAACCTGGACCGGGTCCCGCACGAGGTCACCGCGCACTACCCGCTCTCCGGCGCCCACTTCTTCGAGCGCCTGCGGTACGCGACCGCCTACCGCGAGACGGTCGAGCTCACCCAGGCGCCCGTGGACACGGACGGGGTGCTCGCGACCACCCCGGCCTACACCCTGGAGGCCCGCAAGCTCTCCCATCCCGTCGAGTCCTACGGCTACCGGCTGGTCGAGCCCGACGGCCGCCGCATGCTGCCCGACCGGCTCGCCGCGCACGGTGTGACGGGCCCTGACGTGGGCCGCGTCCAGCGAGACGGAGCGGTGGGCGGGGTGCGGCTGGAGGACGTCAGCGAGGTGCGCCGGGGGCAGCGGTTCGCGTTCGTCATGGACACCCGGCTGTGCGAGGGCGTGCAGGCCCTCGCGGACGGCTGCGACATGCTGGTCATCGAGTCCACCTTCCTCGACGAGGACGAGGAACTCGCCGTGGAACACGGCCATCTGACGGCCGGTCAGGCCGCCCGGGTGGCGAAGGAGGCGGGCGTGCGCCACCTGGTGCTCACCCACTTCAGCCAGCGCTACCCCGACCCCGACGCCTTCGAGCGCGCGGCGCGGGCGGCCGGCTTCGAGGGTGCCCTGACCGTGGCCCACGATCTGCTGCGGGTCCCGGTTCCGAAACGGCGGTAAAACACCCGTACGATGCTTTGATGCCCCTCCCGAAAGCAGAACTGCACCTCCATATCGAAGGCACTCTGGAGCCGGAGCTGGCCTTCGAGCTGGCCGCCCGCAACGGTGTCGCGCTGCCGTACGCCGACACCGACGCGCTGCGCGAGGCGTACCGGTTCGAGGACCTCCAGTCGTTCCTGAACCTGTACTACGAGCTCATGGCCGTGCTGCGCACCGAGCAGGACTTCGCGGACCTGGCGAACGCCTACCTCGCCCGCGCGGCCGCCCAGGGGGTGCGGCACGCGGAGATCTTCTTCGACCCGCAGGCGCACCTCGCGCGCGGTGTCGGCATGGGCACGGTCGTGGAGGGGCTGTGGCGGGCGCTGGGGTCGAGCGAGTCGGCGCACGGCGTGTCCACCCGGCTGATCCTGTGCTTCCTGCGGGACGAGTCGGCCGAGTCGGCGCTGGAGACGCTGGACGCGGCCAGGCCGTACCTGGACCGGATCACCGGGGTGGGACTCGACTCGGCCGAGGTCGGGCACCCGCCGGCGAAGTTCCGCGCGGTGTACGAGGCGGCCGCCGCGCTCGGGCTGCGCCGGGTGGCGCACGCCGGTGAGGAGGGCCCGCCCCAGTACGTCACCGAGGCCCTGGACGTGCTCGGCGTGGAGCGCGTCGACCACGGTCTGCGCTGCATGGAGGACCCGGAACTGGTCGAGCGACTGGTCCGCGACCGGATCCCGCTGACCCTCTGCCCCCTGTCCAACGTCCGCCTGCGCACGGTCGACGTCCTCGCCGACCACCCGCTGCCCGCGATGCTTGACGCCGGCCTGCTGTGCACGGTCAACTCCGACGACCCCGCCTACTTCGGCGGCTACGCGGGCGACAACTTCGACGCCGTACGGCAGGCGCTCGGCCTCGGTGACGAGCGGCTGCGGGAACTGGCCCGCAACTCGTTCACCGCGTCCTTCCTGGAGGACGACGAGGAGCGGCGCTCCCGCTACCTCGCCGAGGTGGAGGCGTACGAGTTCTCCTAGCGGCTCTCGTTCGGATCGGACCGGACCGGACGCCACCGACGAACCCCGGCGCGGCCGTCGCGCGCCGGGGTGTGAGGCCGGCTGGCGGCGCCCTCGTCGCGTGACTACCGGCGCCAGTGCGGTGCGCCGCCGGTGCCCGGCGCGGTCGCCTCGATCTTCGCCCTGATCTCCCGCATCACCGCGACGATCCGCCCCTCGTGCTCGGGCGTCAGCCGGGCCACCGGCACCGAGCAGCTGATCGCGTCCCGCACGGGGGAGTCGTAGCGCAGCGTGAAGCCGAAGCCGACGATGCCGGTCACGCCCTCCTCGCGGTCGATGGAATACCCCCGCGCGCGCACCTCGGTGAGGTCCGCCGCCAGGGACTCCCTGCTGGTGTGGGAGCGGGGAGTGAGCGCTTCGTAAGGCCCCTCGGGCAGTTCCTCCTCACCCCGCTCGGCCAGCAGCGCCTTGCCCAGCGCGCCCACGTGCGCGGGCAGCCGCCGCCCCACCCGGCTGATGGTGCGCAGGTACTCGTGCGACTCGCGCGTCGCCAGGTACGTCACGTGCCGGCCGTCGAGACGGCCCAGGTGCAGCGTCTCGCCCAGCGCCTGCGACGCCTCGTCGAGATACGGGCGTACGGCTCGCACGCGCGGGTCGGAGTCCAGATAGCTGGTGCCGGTCAGCAGGGCGTGCATGCCGATGCCGTACAGGGAGCCGGTGACGTCGGTGCGGACCCAGCCGCGCGAGATCAGGGTCTGCAGCAGCGCGTACATCGAGCTGCGCGGCACGCCCAGTTCGTCCGCGAGCTCCTGGAGGCGGGCCGGACGGTCGCCGCGCGCGGCCAGCACCTCCAGCAACTCGACGGTGCGCGCCGCGGACTTCACCTCGCGGACGCCGCCTGTCTCTGACATGTGCCGATCGTAAGCGGGCCGGACCGCCGCTTGACGACCGCCGTTCGCGTATCTAACCTCCATCTACATACGTAGATAACGTCTGCACAGGGAGATGAGCGAGGGTGAGCCTCGACACCGACACGGTCCGGCGGCTGCGGGAGGGCATGACACGCGGCGTGCTGTCGTTCCCGCTGACCAGCTTCCACGACGACGGCTCGCTCGACCCCGACGGCCTCCGCACCCACCTCGCGGCCCAGGTCGCCACCGACCCCGGCGCCGTCTTCCCCGCCTGCGGCACCGGCGAGTTCTTCTCCCTCGACGAGGACGAGTACCGCCAGGTCGTCACCGTCGCCGTCGAGGAGGCCGCCGGCCGCGTGCCCGTCGTCGCCGGCGTCGGCTACGGCTGGGCCCAGGCCGCCCGCTTCGCCCGCATCGCCGAGGACGCCGGCGCCGACGCGCTCCTCGTCCTGCCCCACTACCTCGTCGCCGCCCCCCAGGACGGCCTGGTCGCCCAGCTGGAACAGCTCGCGGCCCGCACCACGCTCCCGCTCATCGCCTACCAGCGCGGCCAAGTCGCCTTCAGCGCCGACTCCTTGAAGCGGATCGCCCGTATCCCGCACGTCATCGGGCTCAAGGACGGCCACAGCGACCTCGACCGGCTGCAACGGCTCACGCTCGCCGCCCCCGAGGACTTCCTGTTCTTCAACGGCGCCTCAACGGCCGAGATCCAGGCCCGCGCCTACGCCACCGTCGGCGTCCCCGCCTACTCCTCCGCCGTGCACGCCTTCGCCCCCGAGATCGCGAACGCCTTCTTCACCGCCCTCCGCGACGGCGACGACGGCACCGTCGAGAAACTGCTGCGCTGTTTCTACGTCCCCCTCGTCGAGATCCGCGACCGCGTACCGGGATACGCGGTGTCGCTGGTGAAGGCCGCGGCCCGGCTCCGCGGCCGCCCGGTGGGACCCGTGCGCGCCCCGCTCACCGACCCGTCCGCCGCCGACCTGGCCGACCTCGCGACCCTGCTCGCCGCCGGACTCGACCTCGTAGGAGCCACCCTGTGAACCTCACCGTCACGGACGTACGGCTGACCCCGATCCTGGTCGCCGACCCGCCCCTGCTCAACACCCAGGGCGTCCACCAGCCGTACACCCCGCGCCTGATCGTGGAGGTGGTGACGGCCGACGGGATCACCGGCGTCGGCGAGACGTACGGCGACACCAAGTACCTCGACCTGGCCCGCCCGTTCGCCGCCCGGCTGAAAGGACGCCCGGTCAGCGACCTGAACGGCCTGTTCACCCTCGCCGACGAGGTGGCCGTCGACGGCGCACACGTCTCCGGCAAGGTCGACGTCGGCGGCCTGCGCGGTGTCCAGACCGCCGACAAGCTGCGGCTGTCCGTCGTCTCCGCCTTCGAGGTCGCCTGCCTCGACGCCCTCGGCAAGGCCCTCGGCCTGCCCGTGCACGCGCTGCTCGGCGGCAAGGTCCGGGACAGCGTCGAGTACAGCGCCTACCTGTTCTACAAGTGGGCCGGCCACCCGGAAGGCGTGGCCGCCGAGAAGGACGACTGGGGTGCCGCCGTCGACCCCGCCGGAGTCGTCGAGCAGGCCCGCAGGTTCACCGAGCGGTACGGCTTCACCTCCTTCAAGCTCAAAGGCGGCGTCTTCCCGCCGGACGAGGAGGTCGCCGCCGTCCGCGCCCTCGCCGAGGCGTTCCCCGGACACCCGCTGCGCCTGGACCCCAACGGCGCCTGGTCCGTGGAGACCTCGCTGAAGGTGGCCGCCGAACTCGGTGACGTCCTGGAGTACCTGGAGGACCCCGCGCTCGGCACGCCCGCCATGGCCGAGGTGGCCGCGCGGACCGGCGTACCGCTCGCCACCAACATGTGCGTGACGACCTTCCCCGAGATCGAGGAGGCGTTCACCAAGGGCGCCGTCCAGGTGGTGCTCTGCGACCACCACTACTGGGGCGGACTGCGCAACACCCAGCAACTCGCCGCCGTCTGCCGCACGTTCGGCGTCGGGATCTCGATGCACTCCAACACCCACCTGGGGATCAGCCTCGCCGCGATGACCCACGTCGCCGCGACGGTCCCCGACCTCCACCACGCCTGCGACTCCCACTACCCCTGGCAGTCCGAGGACGTGCTGACCGAACGCCTCACCTTCGACGACGGCAGGGTCGCCGTCTCCGACGCGCCCGGCCTCGGCGTCACCCTCGACCGGGACAGGCTCGCGTTCCTGCACCGGCGCTGGCTCGACGACGACGGCTCCCTGCGCGAGCGCGACGACGCGGCGGCCATGCGGGTCGCCGAACCGGGCTGGGTCACCCCGGGCGTCCCCCGCTGGTAGACCGCCCCTCCGTCGGCGAGGGGGCCCGGGCGCGGGCGGGGCGGTGACGTCACGCGGTGTTGTCGCAGGTGTGGTGCAGACTGGCCTGAACCGCACCTGTCAGGGAGTCACCGTGACCATGTCCACCGGAGAGGACCACCGCGACCGGCCCCAGGTCGACCCGCTCGCCGCCCTGCGCGCGCCGCAGGACCCGCCGCGGGACGTCTACCTCACGGGGACCGTCTTCCTGGACATCATCTTCACCGGGCTCGACTCGGCCCCCGTGCGCGGTACCGAGTCCTGGGCGCGCGGCATGGGGTCGAGCCCCGGGGGCGTCGCGAACATGGCCACCGCCCTGGCCCGCCTCGGCCTGAAAACGTCCCTCGCCGCCGCCTTCGGTGACGACCACTACGGCGAGTACTGCTGGGATGCCCTCGCACAGGGCGAGGGCATCGACCTGTCCGCGTCGCGGACCGTGCCCGGCTGGCACTCCCCGGTCACCGTCTCGATGGCGTACGAGGGGGAGCGCACCATGGTCTCCCACGGCCACGAGCCACCACCGGCGGAACCCGCGCCGCAGTGCCCGCCGCACGCGCGCGCCGCCGTCGCCTCGCTCACGCCCGGCAAGCGGGCCCCCTGGATCGCCCAGGCCGCCGGGCGCGGCACCCGCGTCTTCGCCGACGTCGGCTGGGACGACACCGGCACCTGGGACCTCGCCGGCCTCGGGGACCTGGAGCACTGCGAGGCGTTCCTGCCGAACGCCGAGGAGGCCATGCGGTACACGGGCGCCGACTGCCCGCGCACCGCCGCGCACGCCCTCACCGAGCACGTACCGGTCGCGGTGGTCACCCTCGGCGCGGACGGCGCCTACGCCGTGGACCGGCGGACCGGGGAGAGCGCCGAGGTCCCGGCCATCGCCGTGGAGGCCCTCGACCCGACCGGCGCGGGCGACGTCTTCGTGGCCGGCTTCGTCACCGGCAGCCTGGCGGGCTGGCCGCTGGCCGACCGGCTCGCCTTCGCGGGACTCACCGCCGCCCTGTCGGTGCAGGAGTTCGGCGGCTCGCTGTCGGCCCCCGGCTGGTCCGAGGTCGCGGCCTGGTGGCGCACCGTGCAGTCGGTCCGCGAGCAGGACCCGGAGGCGCTCAGCCGGTACGCGTTCCTGGCGGACATGCTGCCCGGCCTGGCCGAGCCCCGGCCCTGGCCGCTGCGCCGGGCCGTGCCCACGATCGGGTTCGGCGGCCCGGCCTGACCCGGCCCGGCCCCCGCCGCGCCGGGCCCCGGCCCGTCCCGCCGGGAGCGCCGCTGTCCGCCCGCAAAACTCCTACGGCGATGTCAGTCGCGCGGCGTACCCTTGGAACCGCCAGACCGCCCCTGAGGCGGGCGAGTCGTATCGAGGAGGACGAGCAAGGCCTACAGCGCCGGCCCATGACTCAGACACCCACAGCTCACACCCCCGCGCAGGGACAGGCGAGAGCCGAGTTCACCGTCCCCGCCCAGCACCCCATGGTGACCGTGCTGGGTTCCGGCGACTCCCTCCTGCGCGTGATCGAGAAGGCCTTCCCGGCGGCCGACATCCACGTCCGGGGCAATGAGATCAGCGCGGTCGGCGACGCCGGTGAAGTCGCTCTCGTCCAGCGCCTGTTCGACGAGATGATGCTGGTGCTCCGCACCGGACTGCCGATGACGGAGGACGCAGTGGAACGCTCGATCGCCATGCTCAGGGCGAGCGAGAACGGGGAGAGCGACGGCCAGGAGACCCCGGCCGAGGTACTCACGCAGAACATCCTGTCCTCGCGCGGCCGCACCATCCGCCCCAAGACCCTCAACCAGAAGCGGTACGTCGACGCGATCGACAAGCACACGATCGTGTTCGGCATCGGTCCCGCGGGCACCGGCAAGACCTACCTGGCCATGGCCAAGGCGGTCCAGGCCCTGCAGTCCAAGCAGGTCAACCGCATCATCCTGACCCGCCCCGCGGTCGAGGCCGGAGAGCGCCTGGGCTTCCTGCCCGGCACCCTCTACGAGAAGATCGACCCCTACCTGCGCCCGCTGTACGACGCGCTGCACGACATGCTGGACCCCGACTCGATCCCGCGGCTGATGGCGGCGGGGACGATCGAGGTGGCCCCGCTGGCCTACATGCGCGGCAGAACTCTCAATGACGCCTTCATCATTCTGGACGAGGCCCAGAACACCAGCCCCGAGCAGATGAAGATGTTCCTCACCCGGCTCGGCTTCGAGTCGAAGATCGTGATCACGGGTGACGTGACGCAGGTCGACCTGCCGAGCGGCACCGCGTCCGGGCTGCGGCAGGTGCAGGACATCCTGGAGGGCCTCGACGACGTGCACTTCTCGCGGCTGACGTCCCAGGATGTCGTCCGGCACCGGCTGGTCGGCCGTATCGTCGACGCGTACGAGAAGTACGACAGCGAGAACGGTACGGAGAACGGCACCCGCAAGGGCGCCCGTGACAAGCGGAAGTAGACCAGCACGCCCATGTCGATCGACGTCAACAACGAGTCCGGAACCGAGGTCGACGAGCAGGCGATCCTCGACATCGCCCGCTACGCCCTCGCACGGATGCGCATCCACCCGCTCTCCGAGCTCTCGGTGATCGTCGTGGACGCCGCCGCCATGGAACAGCTGCACATCCAGTGGATGGACCTGCCGGGGCCCACCGACGTCATGTCCTTCCCGATGGACGAGCTGCGTCCGCCGTCGAAGGACGACGACGAGCCCCCGCAGGGCCTCCTCGGCGACATCGTGCTGTGTCCCGAGGTCGCCGCCAAGCAGGGCACCGAGGCGCCCACGCAGCACTCCATGGACGAGGAGCTCCACCTGCTCACCGTGCACGGAGTGCTGCACCTGCTCGGCTACGACCACGAGGAGCCCGACGAGAAGGCCGAGATGTTCGGTCTCCAGGCGGCGATCGTGGACGGCTGGCGCGCGGAGAAGGGCCTGACCGGTCCCTCCCCGGCCCCGACCGTCTCATGAGCCTGCCCCTCGTCGCGGGCGCGATCGCCCTGGTCGTCGTCGCCTGGCTCGCCGCGTGCGCGGAGGCGGGCCTCGCGCGCGTCTCCAGCTTCCGCGCCGAGGAGGCCGTACGCTCCGGCCGGCGCGGCAGCGCCAAGCTCGCGCAGGTCGCCGCCGACCCGACCCGCTACCTCAACATGGCGCTGCTGGTGCGGGTCGCCTGCGAGATGGCGGCCGCCGCGCTGGTCACCTACGCCTGTCTGAAGGCCATCGACGGGACGGTGGGGGCGCTGTTCGCCGCGATCGGCGTGATGGTCCTCGTGTCGTACGTCGCCGTCGGGGTGTCCCCGCGCACCATCGGCCGCCAGCATCCGCTGAACACGGCGACGGCCGCCGCCTACGTCCTGCTGCCGCTCGCGCGGATCATGGGCCCCATCCCGTCGCTGCTGATCCTCATCGGCAACGCCCTCACCCCGGGCAAGGGCTTCCGCCGCGGCCCGTTCGCCTCCGAGGCGGAGCTGCGCGCGCTGGTGGACCTCGCGGAGAAGGAGTCCCTCATCGAGGACGAGGAGCGCCGCATGGTGCACTCGGTCTTCGAGCTGGGCGACACCCTGGTGCGGGAGGTCATGGTCCCGCGCACCGACCTGGTCGTCATCGAGCGCTACAAGACCATCCGCCAGGCGCTCACCCTCGCCCTGCGCTCCGGGTTCTCCCGCATCCCCGTCACGGGCGAGAGCGAGGACGACATCGTCGGGATCGTGTACCTGAAGGACCTGGTCCGCAAGACGCACATCAGCCGGGAGGCCGAGAGCGAGCTGGTGTCCACGGCGATGCGGCCCGCCGCCTTCGTGCCCGACACCAAGAACGCCGGTGACCTGCTGCGTGAGATGCAGCAGGAGCGCAACCACGTCGCCGTCGTCATCGACGAGTACGGCGGCACGGCCGGCATCGTCACCATCGAGGACATCCTCGAGGAGATCGTCGGCGAGATCACCGACGAGTACGACCGCGAGCTGCCGCCGGTGGAGGACCTCGGCGACGACCGCCACCGGGTCACCGCCCGCCTCGACATCACCGACCTGGGCGAGCTGTACGGCCTGGAGGAGTACGACGACGAGGACGTGGAGACGGTCGGCGGCCTGCTCGCCAAGGCGCTGGGCCGGGTGCCCATCGCGGGGGCGTCGGCCGTGGTGGAGCTGCCAGACGGCCGCGAGCTGAAGCTGACGGCGGAGGCGGCCGCCGGCCGCCGGAACAAGATCGTGACCGTGCTGGTGGAGCCGGTGGGCGGCTCCGCGGAGGAGGGGAAGCCGGAGTGACGCCGGAGCAGCTGCGCACCCTGTGCCTGTCCTTCAACGCGGCCGTGGAGGACTTCCCGTTCAATCCCGAGACGTCCGTGTTCAAGGTGCTGGGCAAGCTGTTCGCCCTGACGAACCTGGCGGGCAGCCCGCTGACCGTGAACCTGAAGTGCGACCCGGACGACGCGGTCCGGCTGCGGGGCGAGCACCCCGGTCTGATCGTCCCCGGCTACCACATGAACAAGCGCCACTGGAACACGGTGACCGTCGGCGGCGGCCTGCCCGACCGGCTGGTCAGGGAGCTCGTCGAGGACTCCTACGACCTCGTGGTGGCCGGTCTGCCGAGGGCGGAGCGGCTGCGGCTGGACCGGCCCTGACCTCCCGGGTCCCCGGGACGCGGCAGGGCGGCCCCCGTGGCCGGGCGGTGCCGGAGGCGCTCCGTATGCTCGGGGCATGACCGACAGCAGCGCGCTCGACCCCGAGGACCGCAAGATCGTCACCCTGGCCCGTTCGGCCCGGGCCCGCAACGGCGTGCCGGAGGGCGCCGCCGTACGGGACGAGACGGGCCGGACGTATGTCGCGGGGACGGTGGACCTGCCGTCGCTGCGTCTGACCGCGCTGCAGACGGCGGTGGCGATGGCGGTGGCCTCGGGGGCGCGGTCGCTGGAGGCGGCGGCGGTGGTGACCGCCGCGGAGGCGGCCGCCGAGGCCGATCTCGCCGCCGTGCGGGACCTCGGCGGGCCGGCGACCCCGGTCCTGGTGGCAGCGCCCGACGGGACCGTCCGGCTGACCGTCCCGGCGGGCTGACGGCGGGCTGTTCACCGCGAGCGGCGGCGGCGCGGGACCGGGTCCGGAGCGGCTCGGCGGCGGATCCGGGCGGCCCGCGGCGGGGCGCCCGAGGTAGGCCGGTTTTCCACCTTGCCGTTTTCGTGTCGCTCGCGCATCAATGGGATCGCACGTTCCGACGGTCCGTCAGATTTGGCCCCGGGCAGGGTGCCCGCACCCATCCCTCCCGGAAAGACGACCCGTCGGCTCCCACTCATCCACCCCCCCACATGGATTCCCGTACTCGGGAAGGGAGCGGATCCCATGAGAGGCAAGCGAATCGGATCAGGTGCGGCAATGCTGGTCGGGGCCCTCGCGGTCACCGGACTGGCGCTCGCGCCCTCGGCTGTCGCCGTCACCCCATTGACGGCGACCGTCACCGCCAACTGCGGTCTCTTCGGAGGCGGCGCAGCCACCCTCACGGCCACCCAGACGGGCACGGCCGCCACCCTCAAACTGTCGTCCACCGCGATCACCGCGCCGATCCCGATCGGCGCGAACACCATCAGTTCCACGCTCACGATGGCGAACTCGACCGGTGCCGCCCGGGTCTTCAGCGGCACCGTCAACCCCGCCATGGCCACCGGCGCCCCGATCACGGTCGGTCCGCTCAACGGCACCGTGGCCTCCGGTGACAGCCTGAACTTCTACGGCGGTTCACTGAAGATGGTCGTCTTCGGGATCACCGTCACCTGTACGGCGACCGGACCGCAGGCGCCGGGACCGTTCGTGTTCAGCTGACAGCGGCTGCAAACCGGGCCGACGGGCCGTCGGCTTCCGTACGGCAGCAGGAAGCTGACGGTCCATCAGTTCTGTGCGTGATGTCCATTGACTTCTCGCGCGATCCGCACCTCAATGCCCCCTGTCGGCGCAGAAGAGCCGCTGCGCCCGCACCCTGGAGGAGGGGGCACACATGGGTTCACCCCGAAGTTCCGGAAACACCCGAGGTTCCCGAAGACGGCGCTGGGCGTCACTGCTCGGGGCGACCGCGCTCGCCGTCACCGCGGGTGGTGCGCTGGCCGCTCCGGCCGGCGCCGCGTCCGCCGACGTCGACTTCGCCACGCACTGCATCCCGCCCGCCATCGCGGGCCTTCCGCCGATCGACGGCACCACCACCGCGAGGATCGAGGTGGACAAGGCCGCGCCCAAGGTCGGCGACACGGTCACGGTGACGTACAAGGTGGTCAAGCCCGCCGCGAACAACCCCACCGACCTCGCCCTGCCGGCCGACATCATGACGCCCACCGGCAAGGTCGTTCTCGGCGGGGCGCAGACGGGCAGCATCACCGTCGCCGGCCCCAAGAAGAACGACCCGGTGGCCGGCAAGGCCGCCTTCCCGTCCTTCGAGATGACCGGCACCTTCACCGTGACCGCGCCCGGCGCGATCACCCTCTCGCCCGGCGACTACAACATCCACACCAGCTACATCCTCGAACTCGACACCCCCTGCACGGTCACCAACCCGCCGGCACCGGTGTCCGAGACGGTCACCGCCACCGACGGGACACCGGCCAACACCCGTGCCATCCAGCTGGGTTCGGCCTCCGGCAAGCCCGGCGACAGCGTCACCGTCACCGGCAGCGACTTCACCCCGGGCGCGAGTGTCACCCTGGCCGGACGGTCCGGCGCCACCCAGACCGCGGACACGGCGACCGTGACCGCCAACGCGCAGGGAGGCTTCAGCGGTTCGCTCGTCGTCAGGGACAAGACGACGACGGGAGTGGTGGCGTTCGAGGGCTCCGCCTGGAACGCGGACAAGGGCGCGGGCCCAGCGGCCTACGTCGTCGTCGACGACACCCCGGTCCCGGCCGGCAGCCAGAAGATCACCACCACGGTGAAGGCCGGCACGCTGTCCATGTCCCAGGCCGGGGACGCCGTGGACCTGTCCCCGGTCGACTTCGGCAAGGGCGGCGCCTCGGACGGCGCGCTGCGCTCGGTGACCGTCAAGGACTTCCGCGGTGGACCCGCGGGCTGGTCCCTGACCGGCAAGGTCACCGACTTCACGGGTCCCGGCGCCAAGATCGACGCCGGGAAGCTGAGCTGGACCCCCGCCTGCGCCACCAAGGCGGGCAGCCCGAGCACCTGCCAGGCCGGTTCCGCGGGCCCGGTGGGCGCTTCGGGAGCGACGCTCGCCTCCACCCCCGACGGCACGCTCACCGGAGGTGAGTTCACCGCCGACGCGGGACTGTCCCTGAACGTCCCGGCGTTCACCCCGCCGGGCACGTACTCCGGCGTCCTGACCCTCACGCTCACCTGACCGCATGTCCGTCTCCGGTGGCCGGGCGCCCCTCCGCACAGGGCCGCACCCGCCCGTCCACCCCGATCCGGTCCGGGGGTCCGCACCCATGCGTACGCCGCACGTCCTCCTCCTGAGCCTGCTGGGCCTGCTGCTGTGCCCGGTCCTCGCCGTGTTCCCGGCCCCTCCCGCGCACGCCGCCGACAACGGCAGCTGGTCCGTCTACCCGGTCTCCTCGCGGATCGCTGCCCGGCCGTACTTCTATCTGTCGGCCGACCCCGGAACCACCCTGCGGGACAAGGTGGTCGTCGCCAACAAGACGGCCGCGCCGCTGACCTTCCGGCTGTACGCGGCCGACGCCTACAACACCGCGCGCGACGGCGGCTTCGCGGTGCGCACACCGAAGGAGACCCAGCGGGGTGTGGGCGCCTGGGCGCGCCCGGCCCGCTCCAGCGTGACCGTCCCCGCGCACGGCAAGGTCACCGTGCCCTTCACGATCACCGTGCCCGAGGGCGCGGAACCCGGCGACCACCCGGGCGCGCTGGTCGCGCTCGACGAGCGGATCGACAAGGGCGACGGCTCCTTCGCCCTCGGCGTGCGGCGGGCCGTCGGCGCCCGCGTCTACCTGAGGGTCGGCGGGCCCGCGCTCGCCGCGATCGCCGTCGAGGACGTCCACCTCACCCACCACCAGCCGCTCGTCCCCGGTCTCGGGGCCAGCACGGCGACGGTCTCCTACACCCTGCGCAACACCGGCAACGTCACCCTGAACCCGAAGGTGGAGCTGCGGGCCACGGGCCTGTTCGGCCGTACGCTGCTGGCCCGCGACCTCGCGAAGATCCCCGCCGAACTGCTGCCCGGCCAGCGCGTGCACCTCACCGAACCCTGGCGGGGAGCCCCCCAACTCGACTGGGGCGACGTGACGTTGACAGCGAGCGCGCAGGACACCCGGGAGTCGGCGAGCGCGAGCTTCTTCGCGTTGCCGTGGCTGGTGGCGGCCGTCCTGTTCGGCGCGGGCGTCGTGGCAGGTGTCCTGCTGGTCAGAGCGCGTCGGGGCCGCGCTCGCCCGTCCGCACCCGTACGACCGTCTCCACCGGCAGTGCCCACACCTTTCCGTCGCCGATCTTCCCCGTCCGCGCGGCCCTGACGATCGCGTCGAGCACGGCGTCGCAGTCCGCGTCCCCGACGACGACCTCGATCCGGACCTTGGGGACCAGGTCGACCTGGTACTCGGCGCCGCGGTACACCTCGGTGTGACCGCGCTGCCGGCCGTAGCCACTGGCCTCGGTGACGGTGAGACCGTGCACGCCGAGTTCCTGCAGGGCGGTCTTGACCTCGTCGAGGCGGTACGGCTTGACGATCGCGGTGATGAGCTTCATGCCTGCGTCTTGACCTTCTGGCCGGAGGGGAGAACGGATGCGGAGACCGGGGCGCCATGGCCCAGGACCCCGTGATCGTAGGCGGTCTCGGCGTGCACCGTAAGGTCCAGGCCGGTGTGCTCCTGCTCCTCGCTCGCCCGGAAGCCGAGCACCTTGTCGATCAGCCGGCCGAGCCCGTACGTGACGAGGAAGGCGTACGAGCCCACCGCGAGGACGGCCACCACCTGCTTGCCGAGCTGCGCGGGTCCGCCGCCGTAGAGGACCCCCTCGGCGCCGCCCGTCATGGTGTCGACCGCGAACACGCCGATCAGCAGGGTGCCGACGACCCCGCCGACCAGGTGGACACCCACGACGTCCAGCGAGTCGTCGTAGTCGAACCGGAACTTCCAGCTCACGGCGTACGAGCAGAGCACACCGGCGGCCAGGCCGACGACCAGCGCGCCCAGCAGCGAGACCGAACCGCACGAGGGCGTCACGGCGACCAGGCCCGCGACCGCGCCGGAGGCCGAGCCCAGCGTGGTCGGATGGCCGTCGCGCCGCTGCTCGACGAAGAGCCAGCCGAGCAGACCGGTGCAGCCGGCCGCGAGCGTGTTCAGGAAGGCGGCCGCGGCCAGGCCGTTCGCGCCGAGGGCCGAGCCCGCGTTGAAGCCGAACCAGCCGAACCAGAGCAGACCGGCGCCCAGCATGACCATCGGCAGGTTGTGCGGACGCATCGCGTCCTTCTTGAAGCCGAGGCGCGGGCCGAGGACCAGACACAGCGCGAGCCCGGAGGCACCCGAGGTGATCTCCACCGGGAGCCCGCCCGCGAAGTCGAGGGCACCGAGCCGCGCCGCGATCCAGCCGCCGGGACCCCACACCCAGTGCGCGACCGGAACGTATACCAGCAGGGTCCACACCGGCACGAAGACCAGCCACGCGCCGAACTTCACCCGGTCGGCGACCGCGCCGCTGATCAGCGCGGCCGTGACGATCGCGAAGGTGAGCTGGAAGGTGGCGAACAGGAGGGTCGGCACGGTGCCGTGCACGCTGTCCGGGCCGAGGCTCGCCATGCCGGTGTGCTCCAGCCCGCCCAGCAGCCCGCCGCCGACGTCGCCGCCGAAGGCCAGGGAGTAGCCGGCGGCCAGCCAGACCACCGTGACCAGGGCGATCGACACGAAGCTCATCATCAGCATGTTGAGAACGCTCTTCGTGCGGACCATCCCGCCGTAGAACAGGGCCAGGCCCGGGGTCATCAGCAGGACCAGGGCGGTGGCGGCCAGCAGCCAGGCGGTGTCGCCGGTGTCGGCACGCCCTGCGGCGAGGGGGGCGGCGAGGGTCACGGTCGTCTCCTCCGGTGTGGGGGCTCGTCAGAGGTTCACCGGCCCCGGTTTCCGGCTGTGCACGACCGTGTTTCCGTGAGGTTTCGTTGCGTGCGGGTTTCCGGAAGCTCACGGGGAGGACCGGGGGCGGACGCTTGTACGGCAGGGCTCTGTGGATCAGGGAGAATGGGCACCATGAGCGTTCGCAGCCAGTCATCCGAGCCGCCGGAATCGCCGGAGACCGTCCACCGGGCCGGCTTCGCCTGTTTCGTCGGCCGCCCCAACGCGGGCAAGTCCACCCTCACGAACGCTCTGGTCGGGCAGAAGGTGGCGATCACGGCGAACCAGCCGCAGACGACGCGGCACACGGTACGGGGCATTGTGCACCGGCCCGACGCCCAGCTGATCCTGGTGGACACCCCCGGGCTCCACAAGCCCCGGACGCTGCTCGGCCAGCGCCTCAACGACGTCGTACGGACCACCTGGGCCGAGGTCGACGTGATCGGCTTCTGTCTGCCGGCCAACGAGAAGCTCGGCCCCGGTGACCGCTTCATCGCGAAGGAACTGGCGTCCATCAAGAAGACGCCGAAGATCGCGATCGTCACGAAGACCGACCTCGTCGACAGCAAGACGCTCGCCGAGCAGCTCATCGCGATCGACCAGCTCGGCCGGGAGCTCGGGTTCGAGTGGGCGGAGATCGTGCCGGTGTCGGCGGTCGCCGACCAGCAGGTGGACCTGCTGGCCGATCTGCTCGTACCGCTGCTGCCGGAGGGGCCGGCCCTCTACCCGGAGGGCGACCTCACCGACGAACCCGAGCAGGTCATGATCGCGGAGCTGATCCGGGAGGCCGCGCTGGAGGGGGTGCGGGACGAACTGCCGCACTCCATCGCCGTCGTGGTCGAGGAGATGCTGCCGCGGGAGGACCGGCCGGCGGACAAGCCCCTCCTGGACATCCACGCGTTCGTGTACATCGAGCGGCCGAGCCAGAAGGGGATCATCATCGGTCCCAAGGGGAAGCGGCTCAAGGAGGTCGGGATCAAGTCGCGCAAGCAGATCGAGGCGTTGCTGGGGACGCCGGTGTTCCTGGACCTGCATGTGAAGGTCGCCAAGGACTGGCAGCGGGATCCTCGGCAGTTGCGGAAGCTGGGGTTCTGAGACCGGTCTCGTCTTCTGCCGCGGGCGGGGCGCGGCCCCGGCGTTCCCCGGGGGGTCCGGTCCGGGGCCTACGGGGGTTCGCCCCCGCCGCCCCTTCCCGTCCCGAACCCGGGGGCTCCGCCCCCGGACCCCCGCTCCTCAAACGCCG
>NZ_JBEXCW010000018.1:0-124665 GCF_040605435.1 Streptomyces sp. NPDC005574 | reverse complement strand
CCATGAACGCCTTCGACCTGGCCTTCGACGGCCGCCTCACCGCAGGCCAACTCTAGCCACACCAAACCCAGTTACACCGCTCGCTTTACAGACCCCTACCAGCAGTTCAACCGTGACCACGCCCGGCTGTGGGCTCCCGGCGAGCGTGCCTTCGCGCAGCTGAAGTCCTGGCGACTGTTACGGCGAGCCCGATGTTCAACCCGGCGTATCCGCACCGTCGTCCAAGCCATCCACACACTCTTGACCTGCGACTATTCAGGATGAAAGAGGTTCAGTGCCTCGACCTGGTTCCTCGCAGGGATGGAACGCACCCGAGGAATGACAAGGAGAGCCACCTACCCGGTAATTCATATCCAGGGGACAGTTTCTTCCCCCCATCGTGAGTGGACATCATCTCGGCACCGGCGAATTATGGTGTGCGGACCGCCGGTCGGCGAGTCGTGGGCGACAAAGGGACGGGCGCCATGGTCGAGACTGTTTCATTCAGGAACAAGGAAGTTGACATCGCGGGTCATCTTCACCTGCCGGACGACTTCGACAAGGAAAAGAAGTATCCGGCTCTCGTCGGAATTCACCCAGCCGGTGGTGTGAAGGAACAGACCATCGGCGAGTACGCGAAGCGGCTGGCCGCCCAGGGATTCGTCACCGTGGTCTACGACTCCTCCTATCAGGGCGAAAGCGGCGGCGAACCGCGTCTCCTGGAGGACCCGACGACGAGAGTCGAGGACGCCCGCTGCGCGGCGGACTTCCTCACCACTCTCCCGTACGTCGACACCGAGCGGATGGGCGTCTTCGGTATCTGCGCCGGCGGCGGTTACGCGATCAGCGTGGCCCAGACCGAACGCCGCTTCAAGGCGGTGGCCACGGTCAGCGCGGCTCCGATGGGCGAGGGCTCCAGGGGCTTCCTCGGGCACCTGTCCCCGGTCGCCGAGCAGATCAAGACCCTGGAACTGGTCGCCCAGCAGCGCACGGCGGAGGCGCGAGGAGCAGCACCCGCCTACGCTCCCTTCGTCCCGGAAACGCTGGAAGAGATCGACGACAACACCCCCGACCTCCTGCGTGAGGGATACGACTACTACCGGACTCCTCGTGGTCAGCATCCCAATTCCAAGGGCCGTTTCCTGCTGACCAGCATGGACAAGATGTTCGCCTTCTCGGCGTTCGACCAGATTCCGGAACTGCTGACCCAACCGCTGCTTCTCATCGCGGGAAGCAAGGCGGACACAAAGGTTTTCAGTGACCAGGCGTACGAGCTTTCCAATGGGCCGAAGGAACTGTTCGTCGTCGACGGCGCGACACACATCGCCATGTATGACGTTCCGGAATACATGGACCAAGCGCTCACCAAGATGGTGAAGTTTTTCGCCGTCCTTTAGCCCCGCCGAAGAAATCATTCGAGGAGCACGATCACCATGTCCCATCCTGGCCGGCCCACCGTCGCCATCGCCTTTCATTCGGGTTACGGCCACACGGCTGTCATCGCCGAAGCCGTGGCGCGCGGTGCCGCGGGAGCCGGCGCCGAGGTCGTCTCGATCTCCGTCGACACCATCACCGACGAGCAATGGGCACAGCTGGACGCCGCCGACGCGATCATCTTCGGTTCCGCCACGTACATGGGCACCGCCTCCGCGGCCTTCCACTCCTTCGCCCAGGCCAGCAGCAAGCGCTGGTTCCCGCACGCCTGGGTGGACAAGCTCGCCGCGGGCTTCACCAACTCCGGCGCCAAGAGCGGCGACAAGTCGTCCACCCTGGGCTACTTCGCCACCCTGGCCGCCCAGCACGGCATGCACTGGATCAGCCTGGGTCTGCTGCCGGGCTGGGACTCCACCAAGAGCAGCGAGGACGACATCAACCGGCTGGGCTTCTTCCTGGGCGCCGGCGCCCAGAGCCCGACCGACGCCGGCCCCGAGGCTGTCCACACGTCGGACATCGCCACCGCGGAGCACCTCGGCGCGCGCGTCGCACGCCAGGCCGCGATCTTCCGCGCCGGGCGGACCGCCCTCGCCGCGTGATCACAGGACCTTCTCCGCTTTCCGCTTCATCCACCCCCCGCAAGGAGCACACCATGTCCGATTCCCCGAGCCTCGCCCTCATCCGCCGGGTCTACGAGTCCCGGATGGCACCCGACGTCACCAAGGAGGTGATGGCTGCGGACTTCGTCTGGGACATCACCCCGGGCTTCCCGAACAGCGGTGTCTACCACGGCTGGGACAGCGTGGCCGCGGACTTCTTCGGCAAGACGATGCCGAACTACGAGTCCTTCGGCGCGGTGCCCGAGGAGTTCTACGCGGACGAGACCGGCCACGTCTTCGTCTACGGCCACTACCACGCCGAGACCAAGACGGGAAACAAGGCCGACGTCCGGTTCATCCACCTGTGGACCGTCCGCGACGGCAAGGCCGTGGAAATGCGGCAGGCCGCCGACAGCCACGTCCTCCAGGAAGCCCTCAAGGGCTGACCCTCCCCCTCATCAGGAGCTCCCCATGGCGAAGATCCTCTTCGTGATCACCGCGTCCGACCACTGGACGCTGGCCGACGGAACCCGACAGCCCGCCGGCTTCTGGGCCGAGGAGGCCATCGGCCCCTACCAGGTCTTCAAGGAGGCCGGATTCGAGATCGCCGCGGCGACGCCCGGCGGCGTGCCGCCCACGGCGGACGCCCTCAGCCTCACTCCCGACTTCAATGGCGGCGAGGAAGGCGCCGAGCGCATGCGGACCGCGCTGCGGGAGGCCACGGAGCTGGCGCACCCGATGCGCATTGAGGACGTGGACATCGACGACTACGTGGCCGTCTTCTACCCCGGCGGCTGGGGTCCCATGGAGGACCTCCCCGACGATGTCGCCTCCGGCAGGCTGCTCACCGACTGGCTCGCCTCCGGCAAGCCTGTCTCCTTGGTCTGCCACGGCCCCGCGGCCCTGCTGGCCACCATCGGCCCCGACGGCGCCTCCCCGTTCACCGGCTACCGCCTGACCGGCCTGTCCAACGCCGAGGAGAAGCAGAACGGTCTCGCGGACCGCGCGAAGTGGCTGCTGCAGGACCGCCTCGTGGGCGAACTCAAGGCCGACTACCGTGAGGCCGACCCGTTCACCCCGCATGTCCAGGTCGACCGCACCCTCTACACCGGCCAGAACCCCTACTCGGCCGTTCCCCTCGCCCAGGAACTGGTCAAGGCGCTGAGCTGACGACTCGCGAACATTTCCGCCGGTGGCCCGGTGCGCACTCGCGCCCCGGGCCACCGGTCGTTTCGTGAGTCGGACCGCAGACCCGAGGGGACCGTCGCCCACTGGCCGATCAGGCAGGGGACGGATCTGTACCCCCCACACGATGCGACGTTTGTGCCAGGCTGAGGGTCATGAACCGCAATCCGCGTCTGAACGAGCTGGGTGAGTTCCTCAAGGCCCGTCGGGCCGAGCTCACCCCCTCCGAGGTCGGCCTCCGCGGCGGACCACGGCGGCGTGTGAAGGGTCTGCGCCGTGAGGAAGTGGCACTCCTCGCCGCGATCAGCACCGAGTACTACACCCGGATCGAGCAGGGCCGGCTCCAGGCATCGGCTCCCCTCCTCGACGAGATCGCCCAGGCCCTGCGACTCAACGACGACCAGCGCACCTACCTCTTCGACCTCGCGGCGAAGGAGAGGGTGCACCCGTCCACGTACCGCGAGCGCCAGCAGGTGGACCCGCAGCCGCAGCGCATGCTGGACGATCTCACCGCCTCCCCCGCTTTCGTCATCGGCCGGTGCACCGACATCCTCGGCTGGAACCAGCTCGCCGCCGCCCTGTGGACCGACTTCGGGCGCTACCCCGAGCAGGAGCGTGTGTTCGTCCGGCTGCTGTTCACCGAACCCTGGATGCGGGAACTGTACGTCGACTGGGAAGAGGTCACCCGGCTGGCCATCGCCCAACTGCGCATGGAGAGCGCGCGCTACCCCGACGACCAGCCCCTCACCGCCCTGGTCGAAGAACTCTCCGCCCGCGACGCACAGTTCCGGCAGTGGTGGACCGAACACGACGTCGCGATGCGGGGCCAGGGCGTCAAGAAACTGCGCCACCCCGTGGTGGGCGAACTGACGCTCGACTGGAACACGCTCACCTGTGGCACAGACCCCGACCAGCACATCATCGTGTGGAACGCCGAACCCGGCACCCCCTCCCACGACGGACTGCGCCTCCTCGCCTCCTGGGCCGCCGACCAGAAGCCGACGGCGTCCGACGCGACGACCTGAACCCTCCTATGGGGGGAGAGATGCGTCCCCCCTGCGGCCGTATCCCCGCCAAGATTCCTCCCCTTTTCCGGGCGTACCCGAGACGGAAAAGTCGAACACCTCGACGATCTATCTCAGACAACGAGGTGCTTCACATGAAGGCTGTAGGTTTCACGGAATTCGGTGGGCCGGAGGTGCTTCAGGTTCTTGAGCTGCCTGCCCCGGAAGCCGGTCCGGGCGAGGTGCGCATCCGGGTGCGCGCCGCGACCGTCAACGCGGTCGACGCCCTCCAGCGCAGGGGGCCCGCCCGGTCTCCGGACGCTCGGCCGCCGTTCGTTCCCGGCATGGAGGCCGCCGGCGTCGTGGACCAGATCGGCGTGGGTACGGACACGGACCTGAGCGTTGGTGATCAGGTGATAGCGATCGTGCTGGCCGACGGATCGCACGGCGCCTACGCCGAGCAGGTCGTGGTCCCGGCGGAGTCAGTGGTGCACGCACCCCACGGCGCCGGTGATGTGCAGGCCGCGACCCTGCCGATGAACGGTCTGACCGCGCGTCTGGCGCTGGACACGCTGGGCCTGCAGGCCGGGCAGACCGTCGCCATCACCGGGGCGGCCGGCGCGGTGGGCGGTTACGCCGTCCAGCTGGCCAAGGCGGACGGGCTGCGGGTGGTGGCCGACGCGTCCGAGCAGGACGAGACCTTGGTCAAGGAACTCGGCGCCGACATCGTCCTGCGGCGTGGCGCCGAGTACCCGGACCGGGTCCGCGCGGAAGTCCCGGAGGGCGTCGACGGACTCCTCGACGGCGCCTCGCTCAGCGCCCTCACCGCCCGCGCGGTGCGTGACGCGGGCCGGGTGGTCACGCTGCTCGGCTACGACGGTCCCGGTGAACGAGGCATCGCCTACGAGCCGATCGTCGTGTTCCGCTACGCCCGGGAGCGCGCCAAGCTCGACCGGCTGCGCCAGCAGGCGGAGGACGGTCAGATCACCCTCCGGGTCGCCAGGACGTTTCCGGCGGAACAGGCCGTCGAGGCACACCGGCTCCTCGCCGCGGGCGGCGTGCGGGGCCGCCTGGTCCTGACGTTCTGACAGAGTCACATGTGGGCACAAAGGGGCGACCCCTCAGCGCCACCTCATGGCTGCGGCCGGACGTCGTACTATGTCCGGCCGCAGCCATGAAGAATCAGTTCCAAGGCGGACACGTACTACGCGGCGAACGCGTTCACGTGCGTCAACTCCGCCGACAGCTCCCACAGGCGTGCCGCCTGCTCGGGGTCGGTTGCCCAGTCCTTGACACCGCGCATCTCGCCGTCGGCGGGAGCGGGCTCGGCGACATCGCAGTCCTCCAGGTAGAGGCCGCCCAGGTCGGCCAGCTGGGGTGAGGTCGCCGCCCATACCTGCGTAGCCGCGCCCCGCTGCGGGGTCTTGAAGAAGTCGGGGTCGCGCAGTTTGCCATCCTCGTCGAACCAGCCGAACTCCACCCTCTCCGCCTCGGGAACGTGGCGGAGGAGCGGCGTGATGATGACGCCGGGATGCACGGCGAAGGCGCGGACGCCGGAGTCCTTGGCAAGCCCGTCCAGGTGCACGGCGAAGAGCGCGTTCGCGGTCTTCGCCTGCCCGTACGCCTGCCACTTGTCGTAACCCCGCTCCCACTGGACGTCATCCCAGCGGATGCCGGACATGTGATGGCCGCCGGAGGAAATGGAGACGACCCGTGCGCCGCCGGTTTCAAGGGCCGGCCACAGACGGTTGACGAGGGCGAAGTGGCCGAGATGGTTGATCGCGAACTGAGCCTCCCAACCGGGCCCGACCCGCGTTTCGGGGCATGCCATGATCCCGGCGCTGTCGACGACGAAGTCGACACTCCTGCTTGAGGCGAGGAAGCGCTCGGCAAAGCCTCGCACGCTTTCCAAATCGCCGAGGTCCAGCTCGTCCACCTCGACTCCGGGAACCCCGTCCAGAGCGTCTTGCGCATCGGCCGGCCTGCGCGCGGGGACGACGACACGGGCACCGGCGCGGCTGAGCGCACGGGTGGTCTCCAGGCCGATGCCCGAATAGCCGCCGGTGACGATCGCGAGCTTCCCGCTCAGGTCGATGCCCTGGAGGACGTCGTCGGCGGTACTCGTGGCGCCGTAGCCCGAGCCGATCTTGTGCTGTGTGGTGGTCATGTCTGAAACGCTCCAAACTTGAGCAGTGGAAATCTTGAGTGTTCGACGTCTTTGA
Organism: Streptomyces sp. NPDC005574; assembly: GCF_040605435.1. Taxonomy (NCBI): domain Bacteria; kingdom Bacillati; phylum Actinomycetota; class Actinomycetes; order Kitasatosporales; family Streptomycetaceae; genus Streptomyces; species Streptomyces sp. NPDC005574. Next base: position 118,242 of record NZ_JBEXCW010000018.1, on the reverse strand, counting down.
CCCACAACTGACAGTGCTGGGGCAGGCGTTCAGGCTCTTCGCTTGTTGAGAAGCGGACCGCGGCGACCAAGGCCCCACGCGAGGAATGCGACGCAGCCGAGGCCGGCGCCGGTCAGGGAGACGGCCGTCCAGCCGCCGCACGACCACAGGACGGAGGCGGCGGAGCCTGCCGCACCACCGAGGAAGTTGCAGGTGACGAAGGCCGTGTTGAGGCGGCTGCGGGCCTCCGGCGCGAGCGCGAACAGCCTCGTCTGGTTGAGGATGTTCACGCCCTGTACGGCGATGTCGAGCAGGACGACGGCCACGATGATCCCCGCCACGGAACGGCCGGCGAAGGCCGCTACGACGAAGGAGACCACGATCGCGGCCCATCCCCATCCGGTCGCCGGCATCGACAGGCCCCGGTCGTGGAGCCGCCCTGCGCGCTGGGCGGCAAGCGCCCCGGCCAGGCCGATGAGGCCGAACAGGCCGATGACGGAGACCGGGTAGGAGAACGGCTCCGCGCTGAGCAGGAAGGTCAGGGCGGTCCAGAACATGGTGAAGACGCCGAAGGCGGTGGCACCGAGGAACAGGGTCCAGCGCACTGCCCGCTCCTGCCGGATCACGTGCCAGACCGAAAGCAGCAACTGCGGGTAGGGGAGGCGGGCCTTCGGGGCGAGCGGCGGGATCGTACGGTGAAGAAGCAACGCGAAGGCGGCGGAGACCGCTGCGGCGACGAAGTAGATGGCGCGCCATCCGGCGGCGTCCGCGAGGAGTCCGCTGAGGGTGCGGGAGGTGAGGATGCCGATGAGCAGCCCGGAGACCACCGTCCCCACCACCCGCCCGCGGTTGGTGTCGTCTGCGAGGTCACCGGCGAGTGGGGTGAGCAACTGTCCGCTGACCGTGGTCAGGCCAAGGATGGTGACCGCGACCAGGAGCGAACCGATGGACGGAGCGAGCGCGCAGGCGATGAGGGCGACGGCCGCGCAGAGCATCACCCCGGGGATGAACCGGCGCCGGTCGAGGACGTCGCCGAGTGGCACGAGCAGCAGTGCTCCGGCTGCGTAGCCGAGCTGTGTGGCTGTCACGAGCCAGCCCGCGAGGGTGGTGGAGGTGTGCAGGTCTCGGCCGATGAAGTCGAGCAGCGGTTGTGCCCAGTAGAGGTTGGCGACCGCGGTGCCGCCGGCGATCGCGAACAGCAGAGTCAGGCCGCGGCTCATCCTGTCCCCGTCACCTGTGGCGGGGACGCGCGCGGTGGGCGGCGTGGGGGTGTCCGGAGTAGCCATGGTTGGGTGTCCAGGTGAGTACGGGCCGACGGCATCTTCAGGGTGAGAAGGCGGAGAAAGGCGGCTGAGCTAGGCCTGCTCCAGGGGCAGCCAACGGCCGTCGGTGACCAGGTGATCGGCCTCCGCCGGGCCCCAGCTGCCGACGCCGTAGCGGTGAGGAGTGCCGGGCCGGTCGAGGACGGGGCCGACGATGCGCCAGAGCTCCTCGACCATGTCCATGGTGGTGAAGCGGCGCGGGTCGCCGGTGATTGCGTCGCCCAGGACGTGGGTGTAGGCGACGGAGTTGTTTCCGGTGAGGTGGGTGAAGTCGACCGTCGCGGCTGTCTGGTCGACCTCGGTGACCTCTCCTTCGTGCTGGGCGAGCAGATCGAAGGTGACGCCCGCGCGAGGGCTGATGCGGAAACGCAGCAGGTTCGCGGGGGCCTGCTGGGCGCCAGCGGTGTGGAAGTAGCCTTCGACGGGCCGGTGCAGTTCAACGATGATCTCGATGGCGGTGGCGGCCATGGCCTTGCCCGCCCGGATGGTGAAGGGGACTCCGGCCCAGCGATCGAGGTCGACCCAGGTGCGCAGGGCGCAGTAGGTGTCAGTGGTCGATCCCGCCTTGACGCCCTGGACGTCGAGGTAGCCGTCGTACTGGCCGCGTACGAAGTTCTCGGGCCGTACGGTACGGATGGCGCGGAGGGCTCGAATGCGCTCGTCGAGGACGTCGGTGGCCGAGCCGGTGCGCGGTGCGTCCATGACGAAGTAGGCGAGCATCTGCAGCAGGTGGTTCTGGACCACGTCGCGCAGGCAGCCGGTCGCGTCGTAGAAGCCACCGCGGTCGGCCACATCGAAGTCCTCGGCCATGGTGATCTGGACGCTGCGTACGAAGCGGCGGTCCAGGACGGCGTTGACGGCGGTGTTGGCGAAGCGGAAGGTCAGCAGGTCCTCGATGACGTCCTTGGCGAGGAAGTGGTCGACGCGGCGCAGACGTTCCTCGGGAAAATGCCGGGTCACTTCGCTCTGCAGGGCGCGGGCGGAGTGCGCGTCGCGTCCGAAGGGCTTCTCGACGACGAGCCGGGCGTCGTCGGCCAGACCGGCTTCTGCCAGCCGCTGAGCGATGACGGGATAGGTGGACGGCGGCAGGGCGACGCAGTGCGTCAGGAAGCCGTACGACCGGATCCGGTCGGCGAGTGCGGTGAAGCTCGCGGGGTCGTCGTAGTCGACGCGAGCGTAGCTCAGCAGCGCGGCGAACTTGTCGAACACGCCATCGTCCAGGGGGATTTCAGCGGCGCTGAGGACATCACGGGCGTGCCGGCGCAGCCGTTCGTCGTCCCAGTCGCTGCGGCCTACGCCGATGACGGGCACGTCGAGAAAGCCCTGGCGCGTCAGGTCGTACAACGCGGGTAGCAGCATCTTCCTGGCGAGGTCGCCGGTGATGCCGAAGAGGACAAGGGCATCCGCGCGGGATGTCTGGGTGGTCATGGTCGCTCCTGTGAACGTGAGGGGCCGTGAGAGTCACGAGCGGGATGTCCGCGCGGGATCACCTGACGCCGCGTACGCCCGCGAGGGCGGCGATGGCGAGGGCCGAGCAGACGGCGCCGACCACGAACAGCGGCGGATAGTTGTCGTCGGCGCCGACGATGAGCGAGCCGTACAGCGGGATCAGCATCTGCGGGATGACGAGGGCCAGGTTGTAGACGCCCAGTTCCTGCGCGGCGTGCTCGGGGTCGGGCAGGACGCGGCTGACCATGGGCAGGTCCACGGAGAGGTAGCCGCCCTGGGCGACGCCGATGAGCACCATGCCCGCCAGGAAGATCCCGAAGGAGCTGTCGACACACATGAGCACCAGTCCGGCGGCCGACGCGACGGCGGCCAGGCGAAGCCACGGTTTGAGGCGTCCGGTGCGGTCGTCGAGTAGACCGAACAGCAGTGAGGCCGCCAGTGATCCGGCGCCGAGCAGCAGGGTGGACTGGAAGACCTTGCCCGCAGTGCTGTCGCCGCCGTATCCGATGCGGTCCGAGACGATGTACGTCTGGTAGGTGAGGATGATGAAGACACCGGAGAACATCAGGAACCGGCTGGCGAAGGCCCAGGCATAGGCGGGGTAGCGGCGCGGGTTCACGTAGAAGCTGGAGAAGAACTCGCGGGGGCCGAAGGGTGGGAGGGCGCTTTTGTCGGCGGGCGTGTCGGGGACGACGGCGACGAGCAGTGCCGCGCCGGCCGCTCCGATCAGGCCCGGGACGAGCAGCATCAGGGCGGGGCTGAAGTCCAGCAGGCTGACCAGCAGGGTCGCGGCGACCATCCCGATGGGGATGGCAGGACCCATCAGGCCCGCTGACCCGGACCCGCATCCCTGGTTCGATGCGCTCGGTCAGCACGGCCTGAGCCGCCATCAGCGTGCCCGACCAGCCCGCCTGCGCCATCACCCAGCCAGGACCAGCAGCCATACCGCGCCGCCGAGGCCGATGCAGGCCAGGCCGGTGAGTCCGACGAGCGGGCCGATCACCAGCCAGGTCCGGCGTTTCCCGAAGCGGAGGGTGGTGCGGTCGGACAGCGCGCCCAGGAGCGGGGAGGCGATCGCGGCGGCGAAGGCGCCGACGGACAGCACCGTGCTCAACGTGGAGACCCGTTGTCCCGCGCCGACCACGTCACGCACGCGCAGCGCCATGCTGACAGTGGGCGGGGACATCACCGCGACATAGGCGCCGTAGTAGGCGGCGACGAGCGCGACGGGAAGCAGTACGCCGGCCCGCATCGTGGCCGCCGGAGAACTGACGGCGCTACGCGCCGGAGGTACGGCTCTGGTCATCCGTGACTCGCTTCCTTCGACCCGGGACCGGACAGGGCGGACGTTCGCCATGGCCCCCGAGGCGACGCGGCCCGTCTGCGTATCCCTCTGCGCAGTTCTGCGTTCGACAACAAATTTGCTGTTACCGAGGAGAAAGTAAAGAGAAGTTTTCCCTCCCCGGTACGAGTTATCCAGGGGACGGATCCCTCCCCCTCACGCAGCGATGTGCATTTCCTGCCGCATGGATATCGTCAGTCGCCCCGGAACAGATATGTGAATTCCGACGTATGCCGCGCCCGGCAAGTTCACGAAGAATTCGATTTCAGGAGGCGGCAATGGCCCAGGACGTGGGCGAACGGGCGGCAGACCCGCAGGGTGCGGCGGGACACCGGCACAGGGTGCGGGTGTCCATCGGCGCGCTGCTGCTCGGCATGCTCATCTCGGCACTCGACCAGACGATCGTCTCCACCGCGCTGCCGACGATCGTCAGCGACCTCGGCGGGATGAGCCATCTGTCCTGGGTCGTCACCGCCTACCTGCTCGCCTCGACCGCGGCGACCCCGCTGTGGGGCAAACTCGGCGACCAGTACGGGCGCAAGAGACTCTTCCAGGCCGCGATCGTGATCTTCCTGGTCGGATCGGCGCTGTGCGGACTGGCGCAGGACATGTCGCAGCTGATCGCCTTCCGTGCCGTTCAGGGCCTCGGCGGCGGTGGCCTGATGGTCCTGTCGATGGCGATCGTGGGCGACATCGTGCCGCCCCGGGACCGGGGCCGCTACCAGGGACTGTTCGGTGCCGTCTTCGGCGCCACCAGCGTCCTGGGGCCGCTCCTCGGCGGGCTGTTCGTGGACCAGCTCAGCTGGCGCTGGGTCTTCTACATCAACCTGCCCGTAGGTGCCGTCGCCCTGCTCGTGATCGCCGCCGCGCTGCGCATCCCGGTCCGGGCCGAGAAACCCCGGATCGACTACCTCGGCACGCTCCTGATCGCGGCCGTCGCCACCTGTCTGATCCTGGTGACCTCGCTCGGCGGCAGGACCTGGGGATGGACGTCGGTCCCGCTGATCGGGACCGCGGTCCTGGGCGCCGTACTGCTCGGGTGGTTCCTGTTCGTCGAGCGCAGGGCCACCGAACCGGTGCTTCCGCTGAAGCTGTTCCGGATCCGTACGTTCACGCTCTCCTCGGCGATCAGCTTCGTGATCGGCTTCGCGATGTTCGGCGCGATGACCTATCTGCCGACGTTCCTGCAGGTCGTGCGGGGGGTGTCGCCCACCATGTCAGGTGTGCACATGCTGCCGATGGTGCTCGGACTGCTGCTGACGTCCACAGTGTCGGGCCAGATCGTCTCGCGTACGGGGCGCTGGAAGGTGTTCCCGGTGCTCGGCACCGCCGTCACCGCCGTGGCGCTGCTGTTGCTGCACCGGCTCAGGGAGTCGTCCGGCGACATCGAGATGAGCCTGTGCTTCTTCGTCTTCGGCCTCGGGCTCGGCCTGGTCATGCAGGTGCTCGTACTGATCGTGCAGAACGCGGTGTCGTACGAGGACCTGGGCGTCGCCACCTCGGGGGTCACCTTCTTCCGGTCGATCGGCTCCGCCTTCGGTGTCGCCGTCTTCGGCACGGTCTTCACCGGCCGGCTCGACGACAAGCTGCGCGGCGCCTTCACCGGCTCGGTGCCGCCGGAGACGGCCGCCACGCTCGAAGCCGACCCGCGTGCCATCGCCGGACTCCCGCCGGAGATGCGCCCGCCCGCACTGCACGCGTACGCCACTTCGATCACTGACGTCTTCCTCTACGCGGCCCCGATCGTTCTGCTCGCCTTCGCGCTGTCCTGGCTGCTCAAGGAGGACAGGCTGCGCGGTTCGGTCACCGCGCCCGACCTGGCGCAGACCATCGGCGCCCACCCCGTGCACCGCTCCTCCCGCGAGGAGGTGCAGCGGGCCCTGTCCGTGTTCGGGTCACGGGAGGGACGGCGCGGGATCTACGAGAACATCACTGCCAAGGCCGGCTACGACCTGCTGCCCGCCTCCAGTTGGCTGCTGCTGCGAGCACTGCACCCGGAACGATCGCTGTCGCCGACGCGGCTCGCCGAATACAGCCATGTGCCGCTGCCGGTGATCCAGGCTACCCTGCAGCAGATCGAGCAGCAGCACCTGGCCACACGCGAGGGCATGGACCTACGCCTCACCGACGCCGGGCACGAAGCCGCGGCGAAGCTGTCGGCCGCGCGCGAGGACGCCTTCGCCGAACTGCTCGGCGACTGGTGGGGGCCCGACCGGCCGACGGACCTGGTCGAACTGGTCGAGGACCTGACATCGCAGCTACCGGGCTCGAAACGGGGGCGGGCCGGCTGATCGCGCTGCAATCGGGCCGCACGTGCGCCGTGTCGAGCGGCGGACGAGCGCTGAGGTGCCCGCCGGTGGCCTTCTGGCCGAAGCGGTATTCGTCGCACTGCCGATAGGGGCAGAGATGCCATCGGTCAGTGTCCGCTCTGAGGACGAGGAGGGCCCGCGCCGATCTGGCGCGGATGTCGCTCTCGACCGCCTCCGAATTGCTCATTCTGGCGACGAGCCGCCACACGCTGGGCATCACGGGCGAGTACGTCTTCACCGTGCCCGCACGGAGCCGGGCGCAAGATCGCCCGGAGATCGTCAGGCGAAAGGACGACCGCCTGCTGCACGCCCTGGCCGCAGAAACGGGCGCCGGAATCAGTCGGCCCCGGCCCGCCCCTGCCCACGGGTCTGCCATTGCGTGGTCTACCAGGCATACGCCTCCGGGGCCTCTCCACCGGGGCCGGGCCAGATCTCATCAAGCCTGCGCAGGGTGTCGTCCGACAGATGCACGTCGAGAGCCCGCCGGCTGGCCGCGAGCTGCTCGGGCGTGCGGGGGCCTGCCATCACGGCCGTGAGGACGGGGTTGTGCAGCAGCCAGGCCAGCGCGACGTCGGCGGGCTGTGCGCCGATCTCAGCGCACAGGGCCTCGTACTTCTCCAACTGGGGCCGGTATCGCTCGATGGTCTGCTGCATCTGGGCAGAAGCGCGGCGGCCGTTCTCGATCTTCTGCAGGACTCCACCGAGGAGGCCGCCGCCCAGCGGGCTCCAGGGGATGAGCCCTATCCCGTAGTGGCGCAGGGCGGGAATCACCTCCAGCTCGACGGTCCGTGCGGTGAGGTTGTAGACGCTCTGCTCGGATACCAGGCCCATGAAGTGGCGATTGGCTGCCGCGTTCTGGGCGGTGGCGATCTGCCACCCGGCGAAATTGCTGCTGCCGACGTAGGTGATCTTGCCCTCGCGGACGAGTTGTTCCATGGCCTGCCAGATCTCCTCCCACGGCGTCGACCGGTCGATGTGGTGCATCTGGTACAGGTCGATGTGGTCGGTCTGCAGGCGCAGAAGGCTGGCCTCGACCGACCGGCGGATCTTGTACGCGGACAGGTACTTGTCGTTCGGGCCCGGGCCCATGGGCTGGTACAGCTTGGTGGCCAGCACGACCTGGTCCCGGCGTCCGCCGCCCTGGGCGAGCCAGTGCCCGATGATCTCTTCTGACAGGCCGTAGCCCTGCTTCATGTCGGGTGACTGCGGGCCGCCGTACACGTCGGCGGTGTCGAACAGGTTGATGCCCGCGTCCACCGCCGCATCCATGATCTTGAAACTGGTGGCCTCGTCCGTGACGTCGCCGAAGTTCATGGTGCCCAGTGCCAGGCGGCTGACCTTCAGGCCGCTGCGGCCGAGGTGTGCGTAGTGCATGTGGTGTCCTTTCCTTGGCGGCGCGGGACGGCTACGTGACCGTTCCGCGCACGGCCGGAGTGTCCGGAGGCGGCCGTCATCTCGTCGATGGGCCACCCGGGGCGACGGTGTACTCCGCCGCGCTGGTGTGGGGGTGTGGCGGCCGTGCACGCCTCAGATGCGACGCGCGAGGTCTGCGGTCGAGCGGCTGCCGACCCGGCGCACGGCCCGACGCAGATCAGGAGATCGTGGCAGCGTCGATGTCTGAGCGGTAGCGGACGTCGCAGGCCGACTTGCGTTGCAAGCCTCGCTGCCCTGGTAGGAGGAGATCACCTCGATGTCGGCGCCGACGAGTGCTCAGCACAGAAGTCGAGCATCTCGCGGTGTGGCGCTCGCTTTCGGCAGGTGCCAATTTCTCCGGTGCCATGGTTCGGCTACTCCATTGCGCTCGGTTGCCTACGGGTCACACGAAAGACAGTCGGGGATTCCCGAATCCCGCATCGGGTTCCGGATTGAGAAAACCTGCGGACAGCCGCGTTCCCGCCTGAGCGTCACCTATCCAGGTACAAATCCTTACCCCCTTAGCGCGGGCATTCGGGGCAATGCTGCAAGGGCGTGACCACAGCGCACATGGCAACACCATCGGGCCGGATGCCCCAGCCACCTGCTGTGCCGGGCGGCGCGGTGTGCACCCCACAGGCCAGAACGTGAACACAGCCGATGACGGCTGACCCAGTGCGCCGACACCGAGGACGCACCCACCACATGCCCACTGAGCCGGACGCCACCATGAACGTCCTTTCGAACGGAAAGAAGGAGTGGATGACCATGAAGTTCCGCACCCGACGTACCCACAAGGTCCCGTTGGCACTGCTGGTGTCCGGGGCGCTTGCCGCTTCCGGGACGGCGGCGAGCGCGGCAGAGCACCAAGGACACCCATGGGTCGGTGGCTGGGAAGCGGGCATGACGGCCGGCGGGCCGAGTTTCTCCGAACGGACAGTGCGGATGGTGGTGCACACCACCGTCGCGGGACAGAAGGTGCGGCTGCGGCTGAGTAACAAGTACGGCAGCGCGCCGCTGGTGATCGGCGCCGTCAACGTCGCCGTACGCGCCTCTGGCGGCAGTGTCGCCGCCCGCACCCGGCACAAGGTCACCTTTCACGGCGCTACCGGAGCAGTGGTCCCGGCAGGGGGTGAACTCCGCAGTGACGCCGTCGACTTCACCACCGCCGCCGATGAGGATCTGTTGGTGAGCATCTATGTGCCGAAGAGGACCGGCCCCGCCACCTTCCACTCCGTGGCCCGGGACACCAGCTACGTCTCCACGACGGGCGACCACACCGCGGACACCGGCACCCAGGACTACCCCCGCACGACCAGTTCCTGGTATTTCCTGGACGGCCTGGAGGTTCTCAACCCCCGCGCTCGCGGCACGCTGGTCGCCTTCGGCGACTCCATCACCGACGGATTCGCCTCTTCTCCGGGCACCGACACCCGCTGGCCGGACGACCTGGCCCGCCGCCTCGCCGCGCAGCCGGGTGGCAGCCGCCTGGGTGTGGTGAACGCGGGTATCAGCGGCAACAGGCTCCTGACCGACGCACCGGCCGCCGAGCCCGCACTCGGCGTCAGTGGATCGGACCGCTTCGCCCACGACGCCCTCGGCGCACCCCGGGTCCGCAGCGTGATCCTGCTCGAAGGCATCAACGACATCGGCAACAACGCCAGCCCTGACGGCAAGCCACTCACCGCCCAGGACCTGATCGACGGCTACCGCACCCTGATCGCCAAGGCGCACGCCGCCCACGTCCGCATCTACGGCGGCACCCTCCTCCCCTACAAGGACGCCACCTACACCAACACCAAGGGCGACCCCTACTACACCGCCGCCGGCGACGCCATCCGCCAGAAGGTCAACCACTGGATCCTCACCAGTCACGCCTTCGACGGCACCATCGACTTCGCCAAGACCGTCGCCGACCCGTCCGACCCACTGAAGCTCCGCGCCGCCTACGACAGCGGAGACCACCTGCACCCGAACTCCTCGGGCGACCAGGCAATGGCGAACGCCATCGACCTCGCCCAGCTGCACTGACCCGCGCGGTCCGATGCACAGAGCGGCACCGCGTTATCGGACAGCGCCGTCCGGCCGTCCGTGAGGGCATGAATCCGCCCCTCCCCGGTGCGGGGATCGAGGCCTGTCAAGGCTCTCGGCCGCCAACAGGACTCCTTCGCCGAACCGCCCGGCGGCTGATCGGGACTCGACCTGCCGACGGGCCTGGTCGAACTGGACGAACTGGTCGACGAGTTGCCGTCGGAAGTCGTCGGGCTCCGACGGGGAACGGCCGCACGTCGCGGCGTCCCGGGACCGCACCCGTCGCACCTGGCCCCAGGGCATGCCCCGGTCCGGGTGTGGGCAGGCAGCGCGTCCCTCCCCTCGCCCAGGCCCTCCACGGCGGCGGCCTGGCCGCCGCGTCGGGCGGCCACGCCGATCCGCCAATCCTGCGGCTGTCGGCGAGTCACCTGGACCGGAGAACTCAAGCTGCCGCATCCTGCGCGGGCTGGTCCGGTTCCGCGGTCCACGACGCCAGGAACAGCAGCCCGTCGTGGGAGGGGGTACCGGGATCGGCGGTCGCGACCACCAGCTTCTGCGTGGGGTCAGCGGTGCAGGTCAGGCTGTCCCAGTCGAGGGTGAGGTCGCCGACGATAGGGTGACGCAGCCGCTTGGTGCCCATCCGCCAGCCGGGCATCTGGCGTCCTGCCCACCACTGCCGGAAGTCGGCGTCGGTGACGGACAATTCGCCGACGAGGGCGGTCAATCCGGGGTCGCCGGGATGCCGGGCGGCCTCCATGCGCAGATGGGCGACACAGGTGCGGGCGTTCGTCCTCCAGTCGAGGCAGAGCTCTCGGAAGGCGGGGTCGGTGAACATCAGCCGCGCGAAGTTGCGCTTCCTGGCGGGCATGGTGTCGAAGTCGGTGAGCAGAGCGGCCGCCAGAGGATTCCAGGCGAGGATGTCGAGACGTCGTCCGAGGACAAGCGCGGGGGTCGCGGTCAGCTCGTCCAGGATGCGTCTGAGCTGCGGGTGAACCTTCTGCACCGGCCGACGGCGCGATTCACACTCGCCCCCCGCAGCCAGCTCGAAGAGGTGGTCGCGCTGGGCGTCGTCGAGGTGCAGGACGTCGGCGAGCGCGGCGAGCACAGTCCGCGGCACCGGGGCACGCCCCTGTTCCAGCCGGGCGTAGGCGTGGGTGCTGATCCCCACGAGGTGAGCGACCTCCTCCCGACGCAGCCCCGGCACGCGCCGGGGCGTACCGGACTCGGGCAGACCGACGGTCCGCGGGCTGAGCTGGGCCCGGCACACCTTGAGGAATTCTCCCAGTTCAGGAAATCGCACTTTGGTGTACATGAAAGTGAGTGTCACATCGTTCAGCCGAAATGTAAGGGGGAGGATTTTCTCCCGGGTCTGCCGTCTGTCCTTTGCGAAGCGGCGGGGCCGAGATGATGGGCGTATCAGCCGGGCTGACAGGACGTGTTCCCGCCGGGCCGACCGGTGGTCCGCGAGGCGAGGGTGCGCAGTCCGTCGTACGACGGCGTGCCCGGCTCCGCAGTCCAGACAACGAGTTCCTGATCGGGATCGCCGCCGCAGACGAGGGTGTCCCAGTCCAGGACGAGTTCACCCACGAGGGGATGGCAGAACCTCTTGACGCCCGCCTTGCGCGACGGCGCTCGACGACCACCCCACCATTGACCGAATTCCCTGTCCTCCACGGAGAGTTCACCGACCAAGCTGATCAACTGCGGATCCTCGGGGTATTTGGCGGCCTCCCTGCGCAGATGGGACACGCAGTCACGGGCGACGGCCCGCCAGTCCGCGTAGAGCGTCCGCATGGAGGGATCGGTGAAGAGGATGCGGACGCAGTTCCGCCGGCCCTCCGGCACCTTCGCGAAATCGGTGAACAGGGCGACTGCGAGCGGATTCCACGCCAGGATGTCCATACGGCGGCCGATCACCACGCCAGGACTCGAGGTGAGATCGTCGAGCAGGCGGCGCAACTGCGGATGCGCCTTCTGCGCGGCCGGACGGCGGTGTCGTGCCCGTTGTCGGCCCCCCAGCTCGAACAAGTGGTCACGCTGGTGATCCGACAGGCGCAGCACCTGGGCGAGCTCGGCCAGCACTGACGCGGACGGCTTGATGCGGCCCTGCTCCAGCCGTGTGTAGTAGTCGGTGCTGATGGCGGCCAGCAGAGCGACCTCCTCCCTGCGCAGACCTGGCACACGTCGGCCACCGGTGTCGGGAAGACCGACGGCGCGCGGAGTCAGCTCGGCCCTCCGCGCCTTGAGGATTTCTCCCAGCTCATTCAGATGCGCGTCGCCGGCCATGACGCCAGTGTGGCATCGCTCGACCGCCGGGAGGGGGGTAAGGATTTCTCCCCTGGATAAGGGGATCCCCGGATGAAATTCTCCCCTTGCAGGTTCCTGGGAAAGTGACAGGGTCGGTGACGTGACCGCCGGAGAGAATGTTTTCCCGAATGTCACCGATATCCAGTATTCCCGTGGAAAGCGGAGGAAGCGAGGCCAGACAGTGCGGACGGATGTCCCCTTCCTCGGCAACACGCTGGCCCTCACCGGTGGCCCCACAGACCTGGCGCCCGTGCCAGAACGCCTCGAAAGCCGCGTGTGCCACCACTCCTCCCGCCCTCGCCTCGGTCATCGGTCAGCAACCCGCCCAGCCCCGGTCAACGGCTGGGCAGCGTGAAGTCCCCCCACCCGAAACCACGCCAGGAGCACCACCTCATGTCCGAACGGAAGAAGTTCGCGCCGCCCGCCATCCAGGAGTTCGCCCCCAAGCTCGCGGAGGTGACCGACACCGTCCTATTCGGCGACATCTGGGAGCGGCCGGGTCTGTCCCCGCGCGACCGCAGCCTCGTCACCGTCACCGCTCTGGCTTCCCTGTACCGGGCCGACCAGCTCGGATTCCACCTCGGCAAGGCGCTGGAGAACGGTGTCACCAAGGACGAACTGATCGAGGTCATCACCCATCTGGCCTTCTACGCCGGATGGCCCAACGCCATGACCGCGATGACTCAGCTCAAGGAGATCGTGGAGAAGTCCGACCAGTCGGGCTGATGCTCCTCCGCCCGCACATACCCCACAACACGGGCTCTCTCCCCCACACACCGCCGCCGCGCGGTCCGGTGGCAGCACCACACCAGAGGAACGACACACCATGGAACTGCTGAAGCGGCCTCCCACCATGAAGCTCCCGGCCGAGTGGTTCACCGGCGACGCCTACGCCGACGTGATTTACCGCGGTGAGGACCCCTCGCGGATGCGGGCCAACCTGGTCCGATTCGCTCCCGGAGCCCGTACCGCCTGGCACTCCCACGCTCTTGGCCAGACCCTCCACATCGTCGAAGGCATCGCCCTGGTGCAGTCCCGTGGCGGCGACATTCTCGAGGCCCATCCCGGCGACGTCATCCACACACCCCCGGGTGAGGAGCACTGGCACGGTGCCGCGCCCGACCAGTTCATGGTCCATCTCGCCCTGTGGGAAACGGACGACACCACCTGGCTCGAACACGTCCCGGACGACGAATACAACGGCCCGCGCGTCAGCACGCGTACCCACCCCTGACGCCACGACAGACCGATAGGAACTGGGAAGCCATCATGCGAGCAACCATCATTCACGCGCCCGGGGACATCCGGGTGGAGGACGCCCCAGAGCCGAAGATCGTGGCGCCCACGGACGCGGTCATCCGCACTGTCGCCACCTGTGTGTGCGGCTCCGACCTGTGGAGCTACCGCGGCATCAACCCGGTCACCGAGCCGCAGCCGATCGGCCACGAGTACGTCGGCATCGTCGAGGAGATCGGCAGCGACGTATCGACCGTCAAGCCCGGCCAGTTCGTCATCGGCTCCTTCATCGCATCCGACAACACCTGCCCGAACTGCCAGGCCGGCTACCAGACCAACTGCATGCACCGGGACTTCCCCAACGGCTGCCAGGCCGAGTACGTCCGCGTCCCTCTCGCCGACGGCACTCTGGTCGCCACCCCGGAGCAGCCGGCCGAGGAGCTGATCCCTGGCCTGCTGACACTCTCCGACGTCATGGGCACCGGCTGGTACGCCGCCAAGGCCGCCGAGGTCAGGCCTGGTTCGACCGCCGTGGTCGTCGGTGACGGCGCGGTGGGCCTGTGTGGTGTCATCGCCGCCAAGGAACTGGGCGCCGAGCGCATCATCGCCATGAGCCGGCACGAGTCCCGGCAGAAGCTGGCGCTGGAGTTCGGCGCGACCGACATCGTCGCCGAACGCGGCGAGGAAGGCGTCGCCCGCGTCAAGGAACTCACGAACGGCATCGGCGCCGAGTCCGTCCTCGAATGCGTCGGTACCCAGCAGTCCATGCACCAGGCCCTGCAGTCCACCCGCCCCGGCGGCAACGTCGGCTTCGTCGGCATGCCGCACGATGTGCAGATCGACGGCCAGGAGCTCTTCTTCTCCCACGTCGGTCTGCGCGGTGGCCCCGCTCCCGTGCGCGCCTACCTTCCCGACCTGATCGACCGCGTCGTCGGCGGTCGCATCAACCCGGGCAAGGTCTTCGACCTCACCCTGCCCCTGGACGAGGTCGCAGAAGGTTACAAGGCCATGGACGAGCGCCGCGCCATCAAGGCATTGCTGCGCCCGTGACCTGCAGCCCAGGCCATGGTGGGCGCCGGTCGACGGCGCCCACCACCGCCGACCCGACTGGCGGCGGCTCGGCCGCCGGCCCGTCGCAGCCGCCGGACAGAACGGACCGACAGCCATGATCAGCGAAGCGATCGCCACCGTCGAGGCGTACTTCGAGGCCTTCGGCACGCGCGACATGGAGCGCGTCCTCTCCCACTTCACACCCGAGGCGACCTGGACGATTCCGGGCGATCAGGCCCTGACCCCCTGGGCCGGGGGCCGCACCGGTCCGCAGGAGATCCGGCAGTCCCTCACCGCATTCTTCGCCGCCGTCGAGCCACTCTCATTCGAGCTGGGCACCGTGGTGGAGGCCGACGGACGGGTCTTTGCACCGGGCCGGTACACCTCCCGGTTCCACCCCTCAGGACAGGTACTCGAAAGCGAGATGATCATGCGCTTCACCGTCGCCGACGGAATGATCAACGACTATCGCGTTTTCGAGGACTCCCTCGGCGTCACCCGCACCTACCTCGGTGAGCCGCTCACCACAACTCCCAACTGATCACGAGTCTTCCGGCACCCTCCATCACAGCGGCACCGCCTTATGCCCTGCTCGGCCTCCGGATTTCCCGCATGTCCGCCCCGCTCGCCGCCTCCTCGACCGGAGAACACCGATGACGCAATGGACGAACGACGAGCTCGACCGCATCGCCGCGGCCGACGAGCTGGAGATGGCGCCGCGCCGCGGTGACAACACTCTGCGAGGTCCGGTGCCGATCTGGGTCGTCCGTGCCGGCGACGACCTGTACGTCCGCTCCTTCCGCGGGACGGACGGCGGCTGGTGGCGCACGGCCCGCGCCTGCCACGAAGGGCACATCCGCTCCGGCGGCGTCGACAAGGACGTCACCTTCGTCCACGTAGCGGACTCCGAGATCAACGACCGCGTCGACACCGCGTACCGGACCAAGTACGGCCGTTTCGGCGGCGCATACGTCAACCCCATGGTCGCGGCGCGCGCCACGACACTGCGACTGGTGCCCCGATGACCAAGACGATCCCGGTGGAAGCCGCTGAGCCACCACCGACAGCCAGTCCCGCACAGGAGTAAGCACCATGCTCGGTCTCGAACTCGTCGTCGTCCTGGGTGCGGCCGTGCTGGTGGGCAACGTTCTGGGGCAGCGCCTCCGCGTCGCGCCGCCCGTCGTGCTGCTCGTCGTGGGCGCGCTCATCGGTCTCGTCCCGGCCGTTCGCCAGACCCAACTCCCGCCCGAAGTGGTGTTGTTGCTCTTCCTTCCCGTGTTGCTGTACTGGGAGAGTCTGACCACGTCAATGCGGGAGATTCGTACGAACCTGCGCGGCATCGTCCTGCTGAGCACGGTCCTGGTGATCCTCACCGCAGGGGCCGTGGCGGTCGCCGGGCACGCGCTTGGACTGCCGTGGGGACCGGCGTGGGCTCTGGGCGCGGCCGTCGCTCCCACCGACGCCACAGCGGTCGGCGCGCTGGCCGGCTCTCTCCCCCGACGTCAGATCACCGTGCTGCGCGCGGAAAGCCTCGTCAACGACGGCACCGCACTGGTCATCTACGGCCTGGCGGTCGGTATCACCGTCGGCGAGGAGCACCTCACCCTTCCGCACGTCGGAGCGCTGTTCCTGCTGGCCTACGGCGGAGGGGCCGCGGTCGGAGTGGCGGTCGCCTGGGTCAACATGAATCTGCGGCGCCGGCTGGACGATCCCCTGCTGGGCAATCTCGTCATGATTTTGGCCCCGTTCACGGCGTATCTGCTGGCCGAACAGATCCATGCCTCCGGCGTCCTCGCGGTCGTCGTGAGCGGACTGATCATGGCCCAGGTAGCTCCGAGCCTCATCCGCGCCGATCACCGCCGCCAGGCACTGGCCTTCTGGCCACTGGCCACGTTCATCATCAACGGCGCGCTGTTCGTCCTGGTCGGGGTGGAACTGCAATACGCACTCCGTCATCTGAGCCGCTCCGACCTCCAGGATGCCCTGATCGCGATCGGAGCGATCAGCGTGGTCCTGGTCGCGGTCCGGTTCGCGTTCCTGTTCTCGTCCGCCTACCTGATCCGCGTGATCGACCGGCGTCCCGAGCAGCGGCTGCGGAGAATGAGTGACCGGGCCCGCGTGGTCAGCGGGTTGGCCGGCTTCCGGGGCGCGGTGTCGCTGGCCGTGGCGCTCTCCGTACCGGAGACCCTCGACTCGGGGGCGCCGTTCCCCGGCCGGGCGTTCATTGTCTTCGTCACCTCGGGCGTCATCGTGGTGACTCTCGTGGTGCAGGGGCTGCTGCTGCCGGGCGTGGTGCGCTGGGCCCGGCTGCCCCGCGACACGTCCGTCGACGAGGAGCAGATCCTCGCCGAGACCACAGCCACCAAGGAAGCCATCAAGGCACTGCCCCGACTCGCGGCCGAACTGGGCACCACCCCCAAGGTCATGGAGTGGCTGCGCCAGGAGTACGAGGCCAACCTGGCGACCGCACGAGCAAGGGGGGCCGGCACCGACGACGATCCCGCCCTGCTCCACAACCGCCACTACACCGACCTCCGCCTCGCCCTCATCGCCACAAAGCGTGCGACTGTCGTCCGCCTGCGCGACGAGTCGCAGATCGACGACACCGTGCTCCGCCGGCTCCAGGCAACCCTGGACAACGAAGAGGTCCGGTTGGCCGGAGGCGAGCAGGTGGAGTAGGCCAATTGCGGTATTTGCATTGACTACGCGATCCCCACGAGAAGGATTCCCGCTGCCATGTCCTCCAGCCTCATCGATGTCCACGCCCATCTGCTTCCCGACTTCTACGTCCAGCAGGCGACGGCGGCCGGCCACGCCCACCCCGACGGCATGGGCGGCTGGCCGTCATGGTCCGTGCAAGCCCATCTCGATCTGATGGACCGCAATGGCATCGAGACCGCGATGCTCTCCATGTCCTCCCCCGGTGTGCACTTCGGCGATGACAAGGCAGCCCGCCTCCTTGCCCGGCGCGTCAACGAGTACACCGCCGAACTGGCCCGGGACCGCCCTGGTCATTTCGGCAATTTCGTGTCGCTTCCGCTGCCGGATGTCGACGGTGCGCTGGAGGAGATCGCCTTCTCCTTCGACGAACTCAACGCCGACGGCGTGGCGTTGCTGACTCACACCCACGGGGTGTACCTGGGCGACCAGCGCCTCGACCCGGTGTTCGCGGAGCTCGACCGGCGGCGGGCCGTGGTCTTCCTGCACCCCACCTCCCCCGTGTGCTGGGAACAGTCGGCGCTCGGCAGGCCGCGTCCGATGGTCGAGTACATCTTCGACACGGCCCGCACCGTCACGGACCTGGTGATGGCGGGCGTCCTGACGCGTCACCCGAACATGCGGGTGATCGTCCCGCACTGCGGCGGCTCGATTCCCGTCCTGGCCGACCGCATCAACGAGTTCATGAGCCTGTTCCTGGATGCGCGGCAGCCACCCGGCCCCGACGCAGTGCAGCAACTCCGCAGCCTGTACTACGACATGGCGGGTACAGCGTTCCCACGCCAGGTCCCCGCACTGCTGCAGCTCGTCGACCCTGACCGCGTGCTCTTCGGCAGCGACTACTGCTGGACGCCTGCGCCACTGGCCGACGCCCACATCGCGGCGATCGACGCGGCCGAACCACCGGCGCAGGACACGACATGGCGATCGCTCACGACCGCGAACGCCAAGCGCCTGTTTCCGCGGACAACGCGGTGACCCGCAGTACGCCGGCCCTCAGCGCGATCACGCTCCCGACGTCGTCGGCACGATGGCCGGTCGCGGCGGCCGTGAGCGGGGCGATCTTGCCCGCCGGGGTCAGGAGGTACTCGCGTTGGTCGCCGTCGAGGCGGAGCACCCATGTGAGTACGTCGAGGCGGCCTGCGACGCGCTGTCGCGCAGTGCGCGTCGGCATGGTCGTCCCGCCCTGCACGTAACACGTAAGTCGCCGGGCTCGACATGCGAAGAAAAGCAATCCGCGACGACACCGGATGCGGCGGCGGCCTGCCCATGGCCTGGCCCACCCACCGGTATTGCCAGCAACGAGGAGGAAGAATGCACACCCGAACACTCGGACGCGACCTGCATGTCTCCGCCATCGGTCTCGGGGTCATGGGAATGTCCCAGAGCTACGGCCCCAACCCCGGCGATCGCACCGACATGATCGCCGTACTGCGTAGCGCCGTCGACCGCGGAGTCACGTTCTTCGACACCGCAGAGGTGTACGGCCCCTACGTCAACGAAGAGCTCCTCGGAGAAGCCCTCGCTCCAGTGCGGGAGCAGGCAGTGATCGCCACCAAGTTCGGATTCCGCATCGAGAACGGCGCCTCCGCCGGACTCAACAGCCGGCCCGAGCAGATCCGCGCCGTCGCCACGGCCTCCCTCAAACGGCTCAGGGTCGAAACGCTCGACCTCTTCTACCAGCACCGCGTTGATCCGGACGTGCCGATCGAAGACGTCGCCGGAACCGTGGGAGAGCTCGTACAGGAAGGCAAGGTGCGCTACTTCGGGCTTTCCGAAGTCAGTGCGCGGACCATCCGCCGCGCCCACTCGGTCCACCCCGTGACGGCAGTACAGAGCGAGTACTCGCTGTGGACCCGGGACCCCGAGCATGAAGTTCTGCCGACCTGCTCGGAACTCGGCATCGGATTCGTACCCTTCAGCCCGCTCGGCAAAGGGTTCCTGACCGGGACTGTGGACGCCACCACGCCCTTCACCGCCGACGACGTCCGCACGAACATTCCACGGTTCACAGCCGAGAACCGGGCGACGAACCAAGCCCTCGTCGACCACGTCACACGGCTTGCGCAGGCCAAGGACGCCACACCGGGCCAGGTCGCGCTCGCCTGGCTGCTCGCGCAGCATCCGTCGATCGTTCCGATCCCCGGAACCCGGCGCACCGCACGCATCGAGGAGAACATCGGCGCGACCCAACTGCCCCTCTCCGCCGACGAACTGGCCGACCTCAACCAACTCGCCAGCCGCATAGGGGTACAGGGAAACCGCTACAACGAGCACCACATGTCCCTGGTCGACAAGTAGCTCGGCCTGTCCACCCCGCCAAGCCGCTTTCCTGCACCGCTCCTTCTCCCGGCCCATCCAGTGGCCAGGTTCTCGGCGAACAGTTCGCTGAGGGCGGCCGAAAAGCTGTCGCGGCACACCACCAGTGGGATCCGCGCCGAGCGTGTTCCAGTCCCTACCGGAAGCCTTCGTAGCGGCGTCCCTGCACCAGCAAAACCCGCATCCGCCCCCCTTCCCTCGACGATTGAGGAACCCCTTCATGCGCATCGACACACACGCGCACGTCTACCCCAGCGACTACCTGGACTTCCTGGCCGACTCCGGCGTCACCACCACCCGCGGCCAGCGCGGGCTCGGGGCCGACGACACAGACAAGGAACTCGAGGCCCGCTTCTCCCTGATGGACCAGGCCGGTGTGGACAGGCAGGTGATCTCCGCCTCCCCGCTGACGGGCGCACTGCCGGATCCGGATCACGCCACGGCGGCCGCACGCATGATCAACGACCGGTACGTCGACCTGGTGGACCGCCACCCCGACCGCTTCCTGGCCTTCGTCGTGCTTCCTCTCCCGCACGTCGACGCGGCCCTGGCCGAACTCGACCGCGTCCTCGACGCGCCGGGTGTCGTGGGCGTGGCCCTGACCACCTCAGCCGCGGGCCGAGCCCTGACCGACCCGGCCTTCGCACCGGTGTGGCAGGAACTCGACCGCCGCGGCACCGTGATGTACCTCCACCCCGCCGGCGACGGCGTCGCCTCGCCGCAGATCACCGACCACAACCTCACCTGGATGGTCGGCGCGCCCGTGGAGGACACCGTCGTAGCGGCCCAGCTCATCACCCGTGGGTTCATCACGCGCTACCCCCGTGTGCGCATCCTCAACTCCCACTTCGGCGGCGCGTTGCCCATGCTGCTGGAACGGTGGGACAACCTTGCCCACTTCGAGGCACCTGATGCTCCTCTCCCGCCGAGCGAGGCGGCGCGCCGGATGTGGTACGACACCGTCGCCCACAGTTCCCAGGCGGCACTGCGCGCCGCGGTCCAGGCAGTCGGTGCGGACCGGCTCGTCCTCGGCAGCGACTTCCCGTACCAGGGTGGCGAGCACTACCTCGACACCGTCGCCTACATCGAACGGGCCGGCCTCGACGCAGAGGACACCCAGGGCATCCTGGCCGGCAACGCCGAAGCGCTTCTTGGACTGGCCTGATCCTCGGGGGGCTGTCGAGACCATCCGGGCCGACAGGACAGCAAGCGCACAGCGTTGTACCGCGGTACCACCTGATGGAATGGGGTTCCTACCGCGGTACCACGGTCTGCTCGACTGCCGCGCCTAGCGTCCTTGCAGGGCACCGAACGGCGGTGGCCCGGTTCGAAGGATGAGTAGATGATCAAGGCACGGCAACTTGCCAAACGCTTCGGGGACAGGACAGCCATGGCCCGGCTGGACTTCTCGGTAACGCCTGGGACGGTAACCGGGTTCCTCGGGTTGAGCGGTGCGGGCGGGTCAGTTCCCGGCGGTTCCACCTCTGTTCTCCCCGGCGGGCGTTCATGACCGAGACCAGCCAGGCGCGCCGTACCGGATACCTCTACGCCAAGGTTCCCGCGCTCACCGCGGTCTTCTGGGTCGCCAAGTTGCTCACGACCGGTCTGGGGGAGTCGGCCTCGGACTTCATGTTTCTGGGCGGGCACTGGATCACGCTGATCGTCGCCGCAGTCGCGGTCGTCGGGGCTTTCGTGTGGCAGTTCCGGACATCCCGGTACCGGGCGGTCCCGTATTGGACCGCGGTCCTGGGCGTCGCTGTGTTCGGCACCGCCGAAGCCGACATCGTGGCCTTCGTCGTCGGCGTACCTCTGCCGCTGGTGGCCGCCAGCTACGCCGCTGCCACCGCTGCCGTACTCGCACTCTGGTACCGGTCAGAAGGGACGCTCTCGGTTCACAGCATCACGACGCGGCGCCGGGAGACCTTCTACTGGCTGACCGTCATGTGCAGCTTCGCTCTGGGCACCGCGGCGGGTGACCTGACAGCCAGCACCCTGGGACTCGGCTTTGTGGGCTCGATGGCGTTGTTCGGCGTCGCCATCGTGGTGCCGTGGATCCTCCACCGCCGCGGAACCCTCCATTCGGTCACGGCTTTCTGGGCGGCATACGTCCTCACCCGGCCGCTGGGTGCCTCGGTGGCCGACTGGCTCCTCAAGCCAGTCCACGACGACGGTGAAGGGGGCGGTGGTATCGGCCTCGGGTCAGGCGCGGTCACCTTCGGAGGGCTCGTGCTGTTCGTGGTCCTGGTCGCCTATCTCGCGATCAAGCGCCCCGACGTGCAGGATTCGATCGAGAGTGTCGACGCCCAGCGCGTCGCCTCTCCCACCGGGACGCCGAACGCCTGAGCAGGGGAAGTGCGGGACAGGCCAGCGCCGCTCGTGGTCGTGGCCCCCATTGCCCACGTGATCCGGGCGTCGCCGACCGGGGTCCTGCGGGACGCGCATGGCTCGGTTCCGTTCGCGACCGCGCCCTGCTCATCACCGCCGCTGGGGGGAATTGATGGGGTCAGCTGGAGGCCGGAGTCCGGCCGGTTCCGGGGACACCTGCCTGCGGTAGCCGCAAGGTGAACGTTGCTCCCTTGCCCAGCCCGTCGGATGCCGCGGTGATGTCTCCGCCGTGAGCCCGGGCGATGCCGCGGGCGATGGTCAGTCCAATGCCGCTGCCGCCGGCGGCAGCGGGTCTGCCGGGATGTTCGAGGCGTTCGAAGCGGTGGAAGATGCGCACGAGGTCGTGTTCAGCGATGCCGATGCCGTCGTCCATAACGCGGACGATCACGTGGTGCCCGAGCGACGGCTCAGCGTGAACCGACAGCGCCACTTGCCCGTACGGATCGGACGCGGCCAGTGCGTTGCCGAGCTGGTTCACCAAGACCTGCGTGATCCGGTCCGGGTCGCAGAAGGCGGCGACGGGTGTGTCTGCGTCAACGATGAGGGTGACCTTCTGGTCGTCGTATTGGGGGCGCAGTCGCTCGGCTGTGCTCCGAGCCAGCATGGCCACGTCGGTGGACTTGCGGTGGAGATCGAAGGCACCCTCCTCCGACCGTGACAGGCTGGAGAGATCACCGGCAAGGCGCTGCAGCCTGTCGAGGTCATCGGCGAGGGAGGCGAACATCGCCTCGTCGGGGGTGAAGATACCGTCGGCGATGCCCTCGATCTGGCCGCGAAGAATGGTGATCGGGGTGCGCATCTCGTGGGCGACCTCAGAGATCAGCCGGGCGCGGCGGCGCTCGGTGTCGGCGAGGGCAGCCGCCAGCGTGTTGACGTCTTGGACCAGCGCTGCCAGGTCCGGCTCACTGGGAAGTTCGAGAACATCGTCGTAGTGTCCCTCCGCCAGTCGGCGCGTGGCGGCGCGCACCCTGTCGAGCGGACGCAGCAGAAACCGGGACAGGGCGACGGACGCCGAGAAGGCGGCGGCCCCGCCGAACAGAAGCCCGACCTGCAGGACCACGTCGCCTTCGATGTCGTCAAAACCGAGCCACACCTCGATCAGTGCGCTGATCGCCGCCATGGCCGCCAGTGCCAGGAGCAGCACCATGACGTGCGAGAGCACCAGCCGGTTGCGCAGCGACAGACGCTCCTTGATCCGGCGCAGCCGCGCACGAGACCGGTGGTAGTCCGGAAAGTGGGAGGCACGCATGCGTCGGTGTCCTTCCTGGCCGCTAGGCAGGGCGCCCGATGAACCGGTAGCCGATGGTGCGGACGGTCCTCACGAACCGGGGTGCGCCCGCGTCGTCGCCCAGTGCGCGCCGCAGAGTGCGGATGTGCACGTCCACGACGCGCTCGTCACCGAAGAAGTCATCGCCCCACACCTGGGCCAGCAGACCGCGCCGGGTGAAGACCCGCCCGGGGGAACGGGCCATCGCGGACAGGAGATCGAAGTCGAGGGCGGAAAGCTCCACCGTTCGCTCGGCATCGACCAGGACGGTCCGTGTCTCGGGATCGACCGTCAGTCCCTCGAAGCGCAGCACCCCGTCCTCGGGGTCCGCCTCAGACCGGCTGTCGGTGCGCCGCAGGATGGCGCGTACGCGCAGTGCCAGTTCGCGGGGGCTGAACGGCTTGGTGACGTAGTCGTCGCTGCCGGTGGTGAAGCCGATCAGCCGGTCGACCTCCTCGTCCCGGGCGGTGAGCATGATCACCGGGATCTGGCTCGCCTCCCGGATGCGGCGCAGGACCTGGAATCCGTCCAGGCCCGGAAGCATCACGTCGAGCACCACGAGGTCCGGCCGGTCGCGGGTGACCGCCTGCAGGGCGGACGGCCCGTCTGCGGCTTCGACGACGTGGAACCCGTCCGCCTCCAGGTAGCCGCGCACGGTCATGCGGATCTTGGGCTCGTCATCGACGACCAGAACCCGCTGCGTACTCATCGTGCTCGCTTCCATCGCCGAGGTGGGAGGGGGACGGCCGCTTTGGCCGCGGGGTGACCGGCAGTATCAAGGCAGAGGGCCTCGGATGCGGCCAGCGTACGGTGTCCGTCGCGGCCAGCGACGGGGTGCGGGCTGGTCTCCGCTTGACCAGGACCAGCGTGGGGGAAGGGATCACACGGTGCCTCGGCTGACCTTCCACCGCTCCCCGCTCCGTCCCGCGGGTCTCCCCCGTCAACCGGCCCCGGCATTTTGCGCAGGTCCCCGGCCGCCGCCCCTGGGCGGGGCAGCGGCGGGTGGGCCGCGGTGGGGGCGCGGTTCAGCGCGAGCCGGCGCGGCGTATGCGCGCCTTCAGGTTCGGGAACTGCTCCAGGGCGTTGTTCCGCTCCAGAGCGATCCGCTGGCGCCGGTTGTAGATTTCGTCGACGGTCGGTTCGGGGTCGCCTGCCTTGAGATTCGGCAGGCTGCCCTTGAGGAAGGGCATCGTCTCCACGTTGTCGGCCGCGTAGAGGTGGCGGGTCGCAGGCCAGTCGCTGCCGAACATGATGTGGTCGTCGGGCACCAGCGACGACAACGGCTCCAACTGCGCGGCGGTGAACGCCTGTGCGTTGTCGAAGAACAGCCGCTTGATGTAGGTGAGGGGGCCTTCCGGCAGCACCTCGTTGAACGGCGGGAAGGCCGAGTGCCGCGTCGCGAGTCGGTAGGCCAGGAAGGGCAGTGCCCCGCCGCTGTGGGTGAAGTGCCAGCGGATGTTCGGGTAGTCCCGCAGGACGCCGTTGTAGATGAGGCTTGTCATCGCACGGGTCGCGTCGAAGGTGTACTCGAAGACGTTGTTGCCGGCCGGGATGTCGGGGCCGAAGCAGAGCTTGGGAGCCGGGTTGTTCTCCGGACCTGTCGGGTGGACATAGACGTAGGCATGGCGGTCGTTGAGGATCTCGTACATAGGCTTGAAGGAAGGATCCCCCAGGTAGACGCCCTTGTAGTTGGTGAGCAGGCAGATGCCGTCGAGGTCCAGTTCGCCGAGCGCGCGGTCCACCTCGGCCACGGAGCCCTCGATGTCGGGCATCGGGGTGACCGCGAAGATCCCGAACCGGTCACCGCGGGTCTGCACGAGGTCGCGAGCCCAGTTGTTGACCGCGCGGGCGGTGGCGCGCCGGTCATCGACCGGGCCGACGGTGACCTGGAGGTCGCCGAACGACAGGACGCTGGCCTGGATCCGGTACTGGTCCATGAAGGCCAGGTGCCGGTCGACCGACCACGGACCGTACGCCCCGGTGATCGCGCCGAGGAGGCCGTAGCGCTTCAGGTAGTCGTTGTACACGTCGGGGCTGTAGTGCGCGTGGGTGTCGATACGCCAGTTGCCCTTCGGCAGTCCCGGACCGGACGATGCCGACTCCGGACTGGCCATGGCAGCGGGCACCGTGGCCGCAGCCGCCGTGACGAGCGCCGCGGCCGATACCCCTTCGATCATCCTTCGACGCGAGATGTTCCGTCGATGGTTCATTTCCGGTTCTCCTCTTCGTTCTGTGTGCGAGTCAGGTCGTGTGTGCGTGCGTCACGGCGCCGGGCCGTGCTGGACCTGCGGGGGACTGCGGTGCTCTCCCCCGACCTGATGACCGCCGTCTCTCTGGGCGAGCGGGCGACGGTTCAGGCCGATGGGGGGACGCGGGCGGGTCAGTCGTCCTCGGCCGGGCCGGATGCCGCCGAAGAGCGCGGTCCGGCGGCGCTCACGCGTGGGAATGCCATGTCGCCGAGGTAGCCGCGCCACCCGGCAGCCACGTGGCGGGGCGAGCCCGCGAGCGACGCCGCCGACCCTGCCGACGCTGTCCCCGCAAGGGTGAACAGGCCGCCGGTTTCTTCATGCAGTGCGTCATCACCGGCCTCAGGCCCGACGGGGTCCACGCGCCCGGCCGACCCCGGACGAAGGAACATGCCGATCGCATCGGAACCAGACAGCGCAGTGTCGACCGCCGTGGTCAGGTGCCACACAGCAGGGTGATCAACACTGTCTACCGGCGGGACGAGGAATACGTGCATGACCGCCAGACAACAGCCGCCCCATAAAGCACGTAGCACTCGGTGCATGAAGCTTCCATGAAGCCGATCGCCGCATTGGCCCGTGCCTGCGGGATCCTCGTACCAGTACAGGGCCTCGCTTCTGTCGGCGGCCGACCACACCGGCTCGGCCAACCGAGCAGCGCTCGGCAGGGGGGCAGCCGACGGCTCGCGCCGACCGACCGGCCGGTGCTCGAAGTGCTCGGCCTGGTCCGCGCAGAGAAAAGCTACGCGAGGACGCATGTCGCTGGTCACCAGGCGGGGGCGCCTCCAGTTGCTGGGCCGACGGCCGCGACGCACCGACGGAAAGGCGGTACCTGGAGCTGTTTTTCCAGGTACCGCCAGAGAGCCGGCAAAGCCGCCCGACTCCCTCTTGGGAAGCGGGAGCGTCACCTCGACGTCGGCCCACCTTCCACGGCGGCGAGCGCCGTCACACCGCCTCGACGGAGCCCGCCTCGCTGCGGACGACATCCCGCAGACGCTTCTTGTCGATCTTGCCGACCTTCGTCAGCGGCAACTCGTCGACGACCAGCAGGTCTTCGGGGAGCTTGTAGCGGGCCACCTGCATCGCGGTGAGTGCGGCGCGGACCGATTCGAGGCTCAGGTGAGCCCCAGGCTCCACGACAACGACCACGCACACCCGCTCCCCCAGGTCGGGGTCGGCCTTTGCGACGGCCGCGACGCGGGCGACACCAGGCAGGCGGTAGATGAGGTTCTCGACCTCCTCGGCGGAGATCTTCTCGCCGCCCCGATTGATGAGGTCCTTGTCTCGTCCTTCGACGACGAGATTGCCCGAAGGGTGCAGCCGTATGACGTCGCCGGTGCGGTACCAGCCGTCGGGGGTGAACGCACGGGCGTTGTGCTCGGCGGCCCGGTAGTAGCCGCGTGGGGTGTACGGGCCGCGGGTGAGGAGGGCGCCCATCTCGCCGGGCGGGACCGGGTTGTCGGATGCGTCGACGACGAGGATCTCGTCGTCCGGGCACATGGGGCGCCCCTGCGTCTCGATCTTGATGTCGTCGGGGTCGTCGGGGTCGTCGGGGCGCGTGTAGTTCAGCAGCCCCTCCGCCATGCCGAACACCTGCTGGAGGGTGCCGCCGAGCACGGGTTCGGCTCGGCGGGCGATCTCCGGCGCGAGGCGGGCGCCGCCCACCTGCAACAGCCGTAGTGCGGGCGGGGCGGGGTGGCGGCCGGAGGCCACCGCGTCGATCCAGCGCTGGACGACGGCCGGCACGGCGGCGGTGGCCGTCACGCCCTCGGCGGCCATCAGCGGCAGCACTTTGCCGGGGTCCGGGGTGCGGGCCAGGACGACCCGGCCGCCGTTCATGAGGGTGCCCAGGATGCCGGGGCAGGCCAGGGGGAAGTTGTGTCCGGCGGGCAGTGCCACCAGGTAGACGGAGTCGGAGTCGAGGCCGCAGACCTCGGCGCTGCGCCGCGCGTTGTACTCGTAGTCGTCATGGGTGCGGGTGATGAGCTTTGGCAGTCCGGTCGTGCCGCCGGAGAGCAGGAAGACGGCGATGTCGCCGCTGTCCGGGGCGATCCGGTCGAGCCGGGCCCGTGCGGCGACCGGGTCGTCGGCCGGTTCGGCCAGGGCGCGCAGGTCCGTGGCGTCGGTGCCTCCTGTGCCACCCGCGACGAGCAACAGCCGTACGCTCGGGGTGTCTTCGGCGACCTCCCGGCCCAGGGCCTGGTGGTCGAAGTCGCCGAGTCGGTCCGGTACGGCGATCGAGGTGACCTCGGCATGCGCGGCCAGGTAGCGCAGTTCGTGACCGCGGTGGGCGGGCATCGCCATCACGGGAGCGATTCCGGCCCGCAGACAGGCGAGGGTGAGTGTGACGAACTCCCAGCCGTTGGGCAGCTGGACGAGCATCGCGTCACCGGGGTTGAGACCGCTGTCCAGCAGGCTGCATGCCAATCCGTCTGCCCTGTCGACGAGTTGGCGGTACGTCAGGCGGGTGTCGCCGTCCACGACGGCCACCGTGTCGCCGTAGGTCTCGGCCCATTCGTGGAGGTACGAGCCGAGCGGCCTGCCACGCCAGTACCCGGCCTCGCGGTAGCGGTCGGCCGCCTCCTTGGGCCAGGGCACGAATCCCTCACGCGTCATCGGATCCTCCTTGATCCCGGGGGTCACACAGCAGCAGTACGGCGTCGAGCGCGACGACGTCGCCGTCGGGCAGGACACGCAAAGGGTTGATCTCGCACTCGGCCACGGCGTTGTCGGCGGCGAGGGAGGCAAGGGCCAGCAGCACGTGGGCGAGTCGCGCACGGTCGACCGGGGTGGCGCCCCGCGCGCCGAGGAACATCGCGCGGGTGGCGAGTTCGTCGAGCATGGCGTGCGCCTCGTGCGCAGACAGGGGCGCGAGGCGCAGGGAGACGTCGCCCAGGATTTCGGCGGCTGTTCCCCCGGCGCCCAGAGCCAGCACGGGGCCGAAGACCGGGTCGCGGCGTACGCCGACGATGAGTTCAGGTCCCGCGGGGGCCATCTGCTCGACCAGCAGCGCGGGGCTCGCGGGCATACTGACGAGGGCTTCGTCGAGCTCCTCGTGCGTGCGGATACCGACTCGGACCCCGCCGACCTCCGTCTTGTGCAGGATCTCCGCGTTGAGGATCTTCACGACGACCGGCCCGCCGAGCTCATCGAGGGCCGCGTGCGCCGCGGCGGGGTCGGCGCACACGCGCCGTACGGGCGTACGGATGCCCAGGTCCGCGAGGACGTTCTTGGCGGTGTGTTCGTCGACCGGGCCCGGCGACAGGGTGGGTGTGTCGGAGGCCGCGACGACGTTGGCCTCAAGGCGGGTGCGGGCGGCCGCGTCCTCGACGAGCGCGCGCACCATCACCGATCCGGAGGCCGGTGTGGCCGCGCAGGGAATGCCGGCTTCGCCGAGTTCTCGGCGGGTCCGCCGCGCCTGCTCCACGGGTCCGCCGACGACGGCGACGAGCGGGGTGGCCGTGTGGGCGGCGGCCAGCACGGCCGGGAGGTCCACGGCGGTGGGTTCCAGCAGCCCGTACACGGCGGTGATGTCAATGCCGGGATCCTCCGAGACCCGCTCCACGACCTGCGTGAGCGCGGGTGAGGGGCGGCCGGTGTCGACGGGGTTGTTCAGGTAGGTGAGGGCCGGGAGCAGCTCGCGCAGCTCCTTCACCGTCCGCTCGACGAGGGGCGGGACCTGGATGCCGTGGGAGCGCAGGTCGTCCGTGAGCAGCAGTCCGGGCCCGGCCTGGGCGGTGACCACGCCGATGCCCGGGCGTGGGTTGGCCGAGAGCCGTACGCGGCTGAGCGCGGTGACGGCGTCCACGAGGTCGCGTTCGTCGTCGACGAGGACGGCTCCGGCCTGGCGCAGGGCCGTCCTGGTCACACGCCAGGAGGTGGCCAGGGCGCCGGTGTGGGAGCGGGCGAAGTCGCCGATGTCGCTGCGGCCCACGACCAGGGCCACCACGGGGACACGATCGGTCAGGCGGCGTACCGCCTCGGTGAGGCGGCGGCCTTCCGCGGCGGTCTCCACGTGCAGGGCGACGGCGCGTACGCCGTCGTCCTCGGCGAGGTGGTTCAGCACGTCGGCCTGGGTGACGTCCAGGCTGTTGCCGAGGCCGATGCCGAGGCGCAGGCCGACGCCGGCCTCGGCGAGGGCGAAGGCCAGCGCGTGGTTCACCCCGCCACTGGCAGCCACTACCGCCACCGGACCCGGTTCCAGGTCGGCCACACCCGGGACGAAACTGGCGGTGAGCCGTCGGTGGGGGGCGAGGAAGCCCGAGGTGTTCGGTCCGAGGACACGGATGCCGGTGTCCCGCACCACCTCGGCCAGGGCCTGTTGGTGCAGCTCACCGTCGCCGCCCGCTTCGGCGAATCCGCCGGCGCACACCAGGGCGGCACGGGCTCCCGCGCCGGCCGCGTCGCGGACGGCTCCGGCGGTGGCGGCGGCCGGGATACAGGTCACCACCAGATCGGGTGCAATGCCGTGGGCCGCGGCGGCCTCGGCGACGGTTGGGAAGAAGCCCCGGTCGGGATCAGGCCGGCCGGCGTTGACCTTCAGCACCGGTCCGGGGAACGAGGCGAGGGAGTCGGTCATCGCCGCGCCGAGCTTTCCGGGTGTGGCGGAGGCACCGAGCACAGCGATTGCTCGGGGTGCGAACAGTGGTTCCAGGGCAGTCACTTGACGCCTCCGACGAGGTCGGCCCGGCCGGACAGCAAGAGCGTGGTCGCGGTGTCGTCGTCGTAGGGGCCGATGACCGCGGCGGGCAGGCCGTGCGCGAGCCTGGCCTCCTCGGTGACGAGCACACGGGTCAGCGTCGTACCGCCGCGTACGCCGATGAGCGGGGCGCCTGCCTCTGCCGCCTCCCGCACCTGGTCGAGGGCGAGCGGCATTCCCTCCTCGGTGTCCGGGGCGTCGATCCACACGCCCGCGCTCGACGGCTCACCGCTGAAGGGGAGCATCGGGATCGCTGTGCCGTCGGCCCCGGTCAGGAGATCGTCGCCGGCCGTGACACGGCGTGAGGGAAGCCGGAAAGGCCCGCGACTGAACGGTGTCTCCAAGGGCGGTGTCTCGTGGCGTTGCCGCCACCATCCGTCGACGCGGTCCACGTACGCCGTGTCGCGCACGGCGAGTTTGCCGCGCGGGATGCTGCGGGTGAGGAAGTGGAAGGCGAACTGTGTCGGGTCGTCGAGCGTACGGACGTAGCGTCCGAAGTGCTCCCACCAAGACAGGCTGGGCCGCGCCGAGTTCTGGATCCTCTCGACCTTGGGGCGGCGGCGCGACTCGTAGGCCTCCAGTGCCTCCGGCACACTGTGCGGGGCCTCTCCCAGGGCTTCGGCGAGGGCGACGGCGTCCTCCATGGCCATCTTGGTGCCGGACCCGACGGAGAAGTGGGCGGTGTGCGCCGCGTCGCCCAGCAGTACCCACTTCCCGTGCCGCCACGAACTGGCTTTGCGCGTGGCGAAGTTGGCCCAGCGGGAGTTGTTGCCGACCAGCGGATGTCCGTCGATCTGTTCGCGGAAGAGGTCTTCCAGGTAGCTCTTGGTCTTCTCGTCGCTCGTGCCCGGTGGGGTCGACGGATCGAAGGCGTCGAGTCCGGCCCTGGCCCAGGAGTCGGCGTCGGTCTCGACGATGAAGGTGCTCAGGGAGTCGCTGATGGGGTAGGCGTGGGCGGCGAAGACACCGTGGGGGCCGTCCTGGTGGACGAAGGTGAGCCCATCGAACATGTAAGTGGTGCCGAACCAGATGAACTTCGCGCTCGCCACTTCGGCGGTCGGTCCGAAGTCGTCGGCGAACAGGGTGCGGAAGCGGCTGTTGGCGCCGTCACAGACGACGACCAGGTCGAAGTCGTCCAGTTCGGCGGGATCACGGACCTCGTGCTGGAAGCGCATCTGGACGCCCTCGGCGCGGGCCCGTTCCTGCAGCAGGCTCAGCAGCGTCTTGCGTATGACCGCCGCCATGCCCATGCCTCCGACGCGTTCCTGGGCGCCGTGTATCCGAACCTCGATGTCGTCCCAGTGCCTGCCGTGCTTTTCCAGTGCCTCGCTGAGGACGGGATCGGCGGCGTCGATCGCGTCGAGTGTGGCGTCTGAGAAGACCACCCCGAAGCCGAACGTGTCGTCGGGCCGGTTGCGTTCGAACACCACGACCTCGGCTCCGGGCAGGCTCCGTTTCAGCAGTGTGGCGAAGAACAGCCCTCCGGGTCCCGCACCGATGCAGGCAACTTTCATGATCTTTCCTTCGCGCTCACAGCCACGCGGGCAGTTGGGGTACGGAACCGCCGTCGGCGGGGTGCAGGGGGCCGGGCAGGGGACGCCCGGTCGCGTAGGCGGCCAGTCTGGTCAGGTCACCGCTCACCACGACCGGCTCCGCGCCGCCGGGCGCTCCCAGGAGCCAGGTGCGGTCGGCGTCCTCGGCCCGCAGTTCGACGGGAGGACAGTCGGTGCGGGCCCGGAAGGAGGTGGTCACGTCGTCGAGGAGCGCGTCGCACACCTCGTGCGGCACATCGTCGAAGGTGGTGTCGATGTCCAGGTCGACGGCGTGGACCCACACCTCACGCACCCGCATCCAGGCCACCTGGGAGGCGGGCACCTCACGCCCTCGCGCGGTGCGGACGGTCGCCGCCCAGCACTCGTCGGGCAGTGCGGCGAGTTCCGCGGCAAGACGGCCGTCGGCCGCGAGCAGTGCTGCCCGTAGTTCTGCGGCCGGCCGCCGGGCGCCCTCCTCTATCTCACGCGCCCGCTGGTCGCCACTGGCGTACATGGGTGTCTCGACACCGGTCCGCGCCCAGGTAAGCAGGTTGACGAGCGCGTCGGCGTTGCGGGCGACATGGGCGACGAGGTGGGCCCTGCTCCAGCCCGGCAGGTACGAGGACTTGGTGAATCCCGGGCCGGTCAGCCAGTGCACGGCGGCTTCGAAGGCCGCCGTGCCCTTGGCCGCCTGCTCCAGCATCACTGCCGGGCGTTGGCTCACCGAGTCTCCCGGCGGCAGGTGTTGCGGGTCTCGCCGATGCCCTCGATCCGGGTGACGAGGCGCGTACCGTCCTGCAGATAGCGGGCCGGCTTGCGGGCGTGGCCGACCCCGCCCGGAGTACCGGTGGCGATGACGTCGCCGGGCACGAGGGTGACGATCTCGGACAGGTACGCGACGAGAGTGGCCGGGTCGAAGACGAGGTCACCGGTGTCGGCCTTCTGGACCGTGTCGCCGTCGACCTCACAGGTCAGGCTCAGGCCCTGGGCGGACGCCGCGGGGTCGTCGGCCGTGACCAGCCAGGGTCCGATGGGAGTGGTGGCCTCGAAGGTCTTGCCCTGGTCCCACTGGGTGGTGCGGTACTGCCAGTCGCGGGCGGTGACGTCGTTGAGCACGGTGTACCCGGCGATCGCGGCCCGCGCCTGCTCCGTGTCGGCGTGCCGGACCTCGGCACCGATGACGACGCCCAGTTCGGCCTCCCAGTCCATCTGTGTGGAGGAGGCGGGCAGGGTCACGTCGTCGTAGGCGCCGACCAGCGCTCGCGCGAACTTGGAGAAGAGTGTGGGGTGCGAGGGGAGCTCGCGGCCCATCTCCAGTATGTGGGTGCGGTAGTTGAGACCGACGCACACAACCTTCTCCGGCGCGACAACGACTGGGGCGTAGTCCAGGGCACCTTCGTAGGTGTCACCGTCGGCGTCCGCAGCGCGCGCCGCCCAGTCGGTGTGGCGCAGGAAGGCCACCAGGTCGTTCTCGCCGAGGTCCACGGCCTTGTCCTCGTCGACGCGGACGGCGCGTGTGGTGCCGTTGACACGGATGGTGGCGAGCTTCACTGCTGTTCTCCTCGGGAGGTGCGGGCGAGGCCCAGGGCCTCGTAGACGGGCTCGTCGCTGAAACGGAAGAGGTCGACCTGGGTACGGGCGGACAGCGAGACCTCGCACCAGGACGGGACGACGAACAGGTCCCCCTTGGCGATCTCGAAGACCTTGTCGCCCACCGTGGCGACGGCCTCGCCCTCGAACACCTGCCAGACCGCGGAACCGACGGTGCGTACCGGGACGGTCTGGGTACCGGCCCGCAGTCGGCGCATCTCGGTGCGCATCGTGACCAGGGCGTCCCTGCCGGTGGTGGGGTTGGAGAAGCGGATCCCGGCGTGCCCGGGCTCGATCACGCCGGGAACGCCTTCCTCCTCCAGTTCCAGCTGGGCGGTCAGGGCGGCGTCGGTGTGTTCCCAGCGGTAGGCGTTGAGCGGGGAGTTGGGCTGGTCGGGCCGACTGATCGGGCGCAGTCCGGGCTGTCCCCACAGCCGTTCGCCGCGCGATCGCTCGGGGGTTTCGCGGGTGGACAGCTCATCCGGGCCGAACTCGAAGAAGCCGCCGTCGAGTTTGGAGACGAGCGGGATGTCGAGGCCGTCGAGCCAGGCCATCGGCTCGTCGGTGACGTTCTGGTGCTCGTGGAAGGCCCAGCTCGGCGTGAGCAGCAGGTCACCGCGCCGCATCGCCACCGCGTCCCCGTCGACGTTGGTCCACACGCCTTCGCCTTCAAGCACGAACCGGAAGGCTCCCTGGCTGTGCCGGTGCGAGGGGGCGACCTCGCGCGGGCCCAGGTACTGGATCGCGGTCCACAGGGTCGGAGTGGCGTAAGGAAGGCCCGGAAGTCCGGGGTTGGACAGGGCCATGGCACGGCGCTCGCCGCCACGACCCACCGGCACGAGCTCTCCCGAGCGCTGTGCGATGGGCAGCAGCTCCGCCCACCGCCACAGGTGCGGCACCGCGGCGGGCTGCGGCGACATCGGCATCAGGCCGTCCACCTGTGTCCACAGCGGGATCAGACCCGCGTCCTCGAAGTCCGCGTACAGCTCCTCGAGCAACTTGCGCTCGGTCTGTTCGCTGGTGGTATCGGTCACGGAAACCTCCACGTCGTGTGTTCGGCGACCGCCGTAACAAGCGCGCGTCCTGCGGCGCTGTTTCCTGACGTTACGCCGATGTTTCCCCTCATCGGAATCCTTGAAGGGTAGGATTCCGCTATGGAGAATTCAGTGGAGCGTTCGCCCGGTCCGTCGTATCCGGTGAGCGCGGCCGGCAACGCCCTGCGCGTCGTACGGCTGCTGCACGAGCTCGACGAGCTGCGGGTGATGGATGTCGCGGACCGGCTCGGTGTCGCGCGCTCGACCGCGCACCGGATCCTGGCGATGCTGGTCTTCGAGGGATTCGCCGTGCAGGACCGCCACAAGGTGTACCGGCCGGGCCCGGCTCTCCAGGCGATCAGGGGAAGCCAGGCGGGCCCTCCTCCGGACCTGATCACCATCGCCCACCCTCACCTGCGACGACTGGCGGACGCCGTTCGGGAAACGACCCACCTGATGGTGCTCGAGGGCAACGGCAGCCGCTTCCTGGACGGCGTTGAGGGCTCCCAGGCGCTGCGCGTCAGTTACCGTACCGGCACACTTCTGCCCGCCCACGTGACCTCGGGCGGCAAGGCCCTGCTCGCGGCACTGACGCCTGACCGGCTCCGAGCCCTCTACCCCAACGGACTCCCTGCCGACGGGGCCAAAGCCCCCAAGGACTTCGAGAGCCTGCTGAACGAGCTGGTGTCCGTGCGTCGCCACGGCTACGCCCTCAATTTTCAGGAGAGCGAGCGCGGAGTGCACGCCGTGGGCGCGTGTGTGCGGGACCGCACCGGCGCCGCAGTGGCGGCCGTGGTCGTGGCGGCCCCGTCCGTCCGCTGCACCCGTGCACGGCTCGCTGAATTGTCCCAGCCTCTCCTCATAACCGCGCGGGACATCGGTCAGGGACTGTGAACGGCAGCGGCGCGCGCCACCTCAACCCACAGGGTGGCGCGCGCCGTAGCAGTCTTCGAGGAATGCCACACAACCTCTTCGAAGGGTGTCCTGGTGAACGCGCGGTTGCAGTCGTTCGCCAGGGCGGCCACGCCCGGCACTGCCCTGCTCGCCCACCGCGCGCGACAGCTGGTCATCGACAGGGATGAGACCCCGTCAGAGCTTGCGCACGATCTTTGCTCACAGTCTCAGAATGCGGTCGGCGTTGCCGTGCGCGATGCGTGCGAGGTCGGCCGGTGCGTACGGTGCCGAACGCAGGAACGCCACCGCTTCGGCGCTGGACTCGAACGGGTAGTCGATGGAGAACAGCACCCGGTCGGCGCCCACGGCATGGACGGCTCCCAGCAGCGCGGCATGCGACATGACTCCGCTGGTGGTCACGTACACGTTGTTGCGCAGGTAGTACGAGGGCAGGTGCTCGACCCGCTGCTCCACGGGCACTTGGGGGTAACGGCTGTCAAGCCGGGCCATCTGGAACGGCAGCAGCTCACCCATGTGCCCCAGCATCACCGACGCACGCGGGAACTGGTCGAACACCCCGCCGTAGATCAACCGGAGCGCATGGGCACCCGTCGTCGCGGTCCAGCCCCACGACGGCCCCACCAGCACCGGATACCCGTCAAAGACACGCCAGTTGTCGGCCGGGATCACAGCCGGATGCAGATACAGCGTCACACCAAGACGCTCCAGCTCCGCCCACACCGGCCTGAACTGCGGCTCATCCAGGTAATGACCCCGCACATGGTCGTTGTACAGCACGCCCTTGAGCCCGAGCTCCTCCACCACCCGGCGCAGCTCCACGACCGCAGCCTTCGGATCCTGCAACGGAAGCACCGCGAAACCCGCGAACCGCTTCGGATGGCCGGCCACCGCCTTGGCCAGAAAATCGTTGACCCGCCGCGCGACAGCCACCGCCTCCGCCGGATCCTCGATCACCTCCAGACCCGGCGTCGAATACGACAGAACCTGCATGTCGACGCCGTTGGCATCCATGTCCGCAAGCCGCAGCTCGGTCAGATCATCCAGACGCCGGAACCACTCCTGCTTGATCGCCTCCGGCACATCCATACGCTGACGGATCGCCGCCTCCTGCCGGATAGCTCCCGGAATGGAGAACGCCTCTTCCACGGCCACAATGCGCATCTTCTTCTCCCTCTTGGCGTTCCGATGGTCCTTCAAGCCGCCGACCGCCGCAGAAACACGGCCACCAGGCACCGCCCCGGCCGCGAACGCAGGCTGCCCCGCGCCCACACCGCCGACCACAGCAGCTCCCCCAGCAGCGGCAGTCGCGGCGATAAATCTTCGCCGGGTGGACCCGGCAGGAGGCTTGGTGCGGGGCTCGGCGGGCGGAGTCATGGCTTGGAAGGAACGGTCGTCGGGCATGTCCACTCTCCCTCTAGGGCGCGCGGGTGATTGCCAGGGTCACGCCAATGGCTGTCGCGCTCCGCGAGGGTGCGCGTCGTTCGCGATGGGGCCGATGGCCCTTCGAGCCGCAGCCGTTGAAGGCATGGCGCCAGCCATGGGCTGGTTGTCGCCGACTGGTCGCGGTCAGCTCGCAGAGTCGGCGGGCCGCGTCCGTCGACCGGGTCCGAGGGCGAGTGCACCCTCTTGGGCCGAGCTCCGGCCCGCACGAGGTCAGGCACTCAACTCGGCAAGTCGCCGGCGCCCATCCCTGTTTGCCACCTGACCATCAGCGCCTGAGCAGCGGAAGTGTCGGCTCTTGCCGCTCCAGAGCGCTCCTGGGTGAAGTAGGGCTACTGCCCCCTTCTCTCTTGAACTGGAGCCAAGCTAGTTCTAGGGTACTTTCCAGTCAAGACCAGTAAAGAGGTCGGATAGGCACGGGCTTATCTCATGACCCGCAGTCAAGAATCCGGCAGTCTGTCAACCTGTACCGACCGCCACGGCCGGGCCACGCGACGGGGCACCCAAGATCGTCGGACTGGTCATTCTCCTGGTCCGCCCCGGGTGAACCGCCTGGTCGGGGTCCGCTCGCACAGAGCCTTCCCGGGCGCGTGAGGTGCTGGCGGCTGTGCCGGGCCTGCGATGAACCGCGTAACGATCTGAAGGAACATAAGAGTGGAACAGACCATGATGGCGGTCCGCCTGTTCGAGCACGGCGGGCCCGAGGTGCTCAAGTACGTGGAGGCACCGATCCCCGACGTTGGCCCTGACGACGTCTTGTTGCGCGTGCACGCCACGGCCGTCAACAGCTGGGACCTGCGCTACCGCGCGGGCAACCTGCCGCAGCCTCTCCCGGGACGGCCGGCCTGGCCCCTGCCGTTCCAGCTCGGCCGTGACGCGGCCGGTGAGATCGTCGCCACTGGCGAAAACGTCACCCGCTGGCGCGCCGGCGACAGGGCGGTCCAGCTCCCGCACCCGCCATGCCGTAACTGCGCCCTGTGCGTACGCGGACTCGAAAACCTGTGTATCGACACTGCCTACCCCGGACACCAGGTCTTCGGCGGATACGCCCAGTACGTCGCGCGCCGCCAGGACGCCGTCCTGCCCATTCCCGACGGCGTCGATTACGAGACGGCCGCAGCCACCATGTGGACCTACACCACCCCGCTCAACTGCGCCAGGCAAGCGCCCGTCGGCCCCGGCGACACGGTGGTCATCACCGGCGCCAGCGGCGGAATGGCGATCGCCTGCGCACAACTGGCAAAGCTGAGCGGAGCCACCGTCATCGGCACCACCACCAAGCCGGACCGCGACGAAGCACTCAGGAAGCTCGGCTACGACCACATCGTGCACTCCACCGATTCCCGGATGCCGGCACAGGTACGGGAGCTGACCCAGGGAGCGGGCGCCGACGCCGTCTGGGACTGCGTCGGCGGCAACGACTTCTTCCAGCTCTCTCTTGCCTGCACACGCCTCGGCGGCACGGTCATCGTCCTTGGCACACCGACCGACCAGGGGTCCCGCCTCGAACTGGACGCACTCGCCCTCATCGGCCAACAGGTCAAGATCGCCAGCGTGCGCGGCGCCACCCTGCGCGACCAACAACTGTGCCTGGAACTGCTGGCAGACAAAAAGATCAACCCGATCATCGACCGCGCCTACCCCCTCGAAGAAGCAGCCGACGCCCACACCTACCTCGAAAGCCAACGACAGACCGGCAAAGTAATCCTCCTGCCCTGACGCCAAGCCAACTGCCGAAGGAGCACGGGTGGAGTCCGGGGTGGCGCCTGCACGGTGACGTTCGGAGTGCGCGGAGATGCGCGCGGGTCCATGAGACCCGCACCGAAGGCAAGGGCCGGGCGACGGGAAGATGTCGTTCTCCGAGTTGAACTACCAGTAGACGTGACCCTTGGCCACCGTGACGACGGCGCTGATGTCCGCCATCGCGGTCTTGTCGTAGCCCTTGGCGAGAAAGAGCTCCGTTAACGCGGCGAGCAGATCACCCGCCCGTTCTTCGCGGGGGGATCTATTGGCGGTTCCGCGGCATGCCCCGGGCTCCTCTGACGTGTTCAGCTCGTCCCAAGTGAATGTAGGCAGCGAACTGGACCGGCTTGAAGGCAGTCGAGGGACACAGCCGCGTCGGTTTACCGACCTGCGTTGCGCTGGCCGTGAACGGTCGTCGGTCGAGGGCACGGCTCTGGTGGTTTACGGCACCAGGACAATTTTTCCGCTGGTATGACCGGTCATGATCTGGCGATGGGCGGCAGCAGCTTCGCTGAGCAGATAACTGCCGGCGATCAGCACGCGCAGTCGCCCGGCCTCCGCAGCTTCGGTGAGCTGTAGGCGGGCGGCGGCGCGGATCTCCGTGCCCGGATCCGCGCCGGGGCCGCCGCCAAGAAGCTTGATGCCGACCTGGGCCCCGCGCCCGAAGCCCGCGATAGTGGCGATGCGGGAGCGGTCCGCCACGAGTTCCACGGAGACGTCCACCGCCTCGTCGGTGCCCACCAGGTCGGCTGCCGCGTGGACGCCCTCCGGCGCTGCCGCGTGTACCCGGTCGGCCAGGCCAGCCCCGTACGCGATCGGGATCGCCCCCAGGTCGCGCAGCAGCTCGTGCCTGGCCGGGCTCGCCGTTGCCAGGACAGTGGCGCCGCGCGCCACCGCCAGCTGCACGGCCATCAGGCCGACTCCTCCCGCGGCGCCGTGGATCAACACCGACTCGTCCTTGCCCAGGCCGATCGCCTCGAGAACGTGCACGGCGGTGACGCCTGCGGCCATCAGTCCGCCGGCCTGCTCCCAGGACAGACCGACGGGCTTCGGCACCACCGACGAAACAGGGACGACGAGCTCCGCAGCGTACGCGCCGGCCGCACGATAGGCGATCACCTCATCGCCGACCTCGACCGGACCTGCGGGGCCGGTTGCATGGACGCCCACTGCGGTCACCACCCCCGCCGCCTCGACACCGAGCCGTAGGGGCAAGTTCGCCGGATCGGCCCCGAAGGCGCCGCTGTACATCTTCTGATCGAAGGGATTGACGCCGGCCGCACGAACTTCGATGCGCACCTGGCCCGGCCCCGGATCCGGGACGGCTGCATCCATCACCGAGAGGACCTCGGGACCGCCGTATGCGCTCGCTACTACTGCTTGGCTCATGGCAGGGACCAACTCTGTATCGGAGGGGTTCATTCCGCCCGCTGGTGCCCACTTCCAACTGTGTCGCACTGTGCATGATGTGCGTCGGGTTATCGGTGTCTGACGCTCCTTGGGCCCAACGGAGTAAGCGTCGTCGGACGTTCCACGCCGGTGTAGGCGGCATTGCTGTGGACCTGCTCGGGGTGGGAGTCGCCCGCGATCACGGGCGACTTCACTGCAGCGCAGGACTCGGGCCGGTGCTATTGCAGGTCGGTCGGTCGAGAGCAACCACACGAAGGCCCTCACCCTGTGCGGCATCCACCAATCCAATGAATGTCAGGGCACGTGGAAACACGCTGTGTAGAGCGAGGATGCACCGACTTCCCGCAGATAGCCACGAAGGTCAGTGCGCCCGTCCACTACGGACTCGTCGAATACGACGCTTTCTGGGCCGCAACCCGACACTTCCGCGGCCTTCGCGAGGTCCTTCACCGCTGCTCTCTCGATGGCCGCACGGTGGCTTCCTCCCGGCTGCGGTCACAACATCGACCATCATTTTGCCGGCGCTGACTTCCATCGGGCGCAAATCGACTTCGCGAAGGCGCTGACACCGGCACCTCGCGAGGGACCGGTTCACGCAGTCCGCTACTGTGCCTCGCACCACTCGGCTCCGGCCCGCGCGAAGCACTGCCCCGCGAGTATCCGAAGGCAGTCCGGCCCGCTCGCACAACGCCGCTGTCCATCCAGAGAACGGGAAGTCGATACTTAGCCGTTGCGAACCTTGACATCAGGGCTCCAGCCGAGGAGGCGGGAGAGGCCGAGACCACTCGCGATAACGGACGGAAGCACCGCATGGTGCTTTACCGAGTCAGTGCGCACGACCACCGACAGCGCCGCCACGACGCGGCCTTCGCCGTTCACGATGCGCGTGGCCACCGAGTCGGCCCCGAGGGTCAGCTCTCCTCGCACCGTCGCCGTCCCGGTGCGACGGCAGTCGGCGATCTCTTTGCGCAGCACCTCCGGTGCCACGATGCTTCGCGACGAATATGCCCGGAGTTCGCCCGTCAGTACGGTCTCGATCAACTCCGTGTCGCTGTGGCTTAGCAGCACCTTCCCCACGCCCGTGCAGTGCAGCGGAAGCCGGCCACCAACCTGCGAGACGAGCTCGGGCGCCTCCAACGCGGACAGCCTCTCGATGATCACCGCTTCCCGGCCTTCCAGGACTGCCAGTTGGACGTGCTGGTGAAGCGCGGTGTAGAGGTCCTCAAGGAACGGCCGGGCCAGCGTGCGCAGTGATTCGGTGAGCGGGGCAAGGGTCCCGAGTTGCCACAGCCGCAGTCCCACCGTGAATCTGCCGTCCGGCCGACGGTCCAGCGCGCCGAAGTCGGCGAGGTCCATGGCCAATCTCCGTACGGTGGCGTGCGGCATGCCTGTCTTGCGTACCAGGTCGGCCAGGCTGAGCGCACAATGCCCCGGGCGAAAGGCGAACAGTACCTCCAGCAGGCGGGAACTCACCGTCCTGCCGGGCTCGCTGGTCCGAGACATATGGGACGGCCTCCTCGCTGTGTGGCACCGCTCGCCTGCCGACTCAGAATAGCCACGCCATGGAAAGCGACGTCCATTCAATGAACACAGCCATTCCCGGCGGCGCGGGACGCCCGACAGGATCTGGGGGCCAGTCGATCTGTCCTGGACGAGTTAGAGGAGTCCCCCGATGCCTGCCACCGCGCCAGGTCCGCGCATTGCCATCGTCGGGGGTGGCGTCGGTGGTCTGGCCGCCGGCGCCTTCCTGCGCCGAGCGGGGTTGACCGCCACCGTCTACGAGCAGGCGCCCGCACTCACCGAGGTCGGAGCCGGGCTCGTGATGGCTCCCAATGCCGTACGGCTGCTGCGGCGCCTCGGCGTCATGGACCAGTTCCTCCGTCGGGCCGTGCCGCTGGACTG
Source organism: Streptomyces sp. NPDC005574 (assembly GCF_040605435.1). Classification (NCBI taxonomy): domain Bacteria; kingdom Bacillati; phylum Actinomycetota; class Actinomycetes; order Kitasatosporales; family Streptomycetaceae; genus Streptomyces; species Streptomyces sp. NPDC005574. The sequence goes on along the minus strand of NZ_JBEXCW010000018.1, from coordinate 76,604 downwards.
GGGTTGGGAGTTCCGCCGCTGGACGGACGGCAGTGTGCTGTCGGTGGAGAGGCTCAGCGGCGTGTGCGAACGGCTCTACGGCGAGCGCACCTATGTCGTGCACCGGGCCGACCTGTTGGACTCGCTCAGGACGGCTGTGCCCAGCGAGTGGGTCCGCCTGGGCGCACGCTGCACAGCGGTCGACGCAAGAAAGGACGTCGTACTGCTGCGCTTCGCCGACGGCAGCCAGGCCGAGGCGGACATCGTCATCGGCTCCGACGGCGTACACTCCGTCGTCCGCAACGCGGTGACCGAGCCCGCACCGCCGACGTATTCCGGTCTCTGCGCCTTCCGCACGCTCGTGCCCGCCCGAGCCGCGCCCGGCTTCGCCCTGCGCCGCGCCCAGACCCTCTGGCTCGGGCCCGGACGGCACTTCGTGCACTACCCGGTCGCCGATGGGCAGGCCGTCAATGTCGTCGCTTTCGCCCCGGCCGGGGACTACACCGACGAGTCATGGAGTACCACAGCCACGATCGAGGCGTTCCATGCCGAGTTCGCCGACTGGGACCCGCGGGTGACGGATCTGATCACCGCCAGCGGTGTACCCGGGCGTTGGGCGATGCTGGACCGGGCGCCACTGAGGCGTTGGAGCCGTGGCAGGATCACCTTGCTCGGTGACGCCGCGCACCCAATGTTTCCCTTCTTCGCCCAGGGAGCGGCCCAGTCCATCGAGGACGCCGCAACCCTGGCTCGCTGCCTGGCCGCGTATGCGAACAACCCCGAACAGGCACTGAAGCAGTACGAGGCGGCGCGGATCGAACGCACCACACGCCTGCAGGAGATCAGCCATGGTCGCAGGGACATCAACCACCTGCCCGACGGGCCCGAGCAGCAGGCTCGCGACGCCTCACTGGCCGAATCCGATCCGCTGCTGCGCAACGGCTGGATCTACGGCTACGACGCCGAGGAGGCACCCACCTCGTGAACAACAAGGCCAACGACAGGGGGAACACCACCATGGCAGCCTCTCTCCCAGTATCGGACCGGCAACGTCAGGTTGAAGAAGAGCTGGTCCGGACCGTCCTCGCGTCATTCCAGGACACCCCGGATCCGCGGCTCAAGGAGCTGATGCAGACCCTGGTGCGGCACCTGCATGCCTTCATCCGTGAGGTACGCCTGACCGAAGTGGAATGGCAACACGCCATCCAGTTCCTCACCTCGGCCGGCCACATCACCACCGACCGCCGACAAGAGTTCGTGCTGCTCTCCGACGTGCTGGGCGCGTCCATGCAGACCATCAACGTCAACCATGGGGCCGCCACGGGCGCCACCGAAGCCACCGTCGTCGGCCCGTTCTTCGTCGACGGCTCTCCCGAGATCCCGATAGGGGGTGACCTGGCCGCCGGTGCCCCGGGACAACCTTGCTGGGTCGAGGGCACCGTCACCGACACCGACGGCAACCCGGTCCCCAGAGCGCGACTCGAGGTGTGGGAAGCCGACGAGGAAGGCCTCTACGACGTGCAGTACGACGACGACCACACCGCCGGCCGAGCACACCTGTTCACCGACGACCGTGGTGCTTACGCGTTCTGGTGTCTCACTCCCACTCCGTACCCCATCCCCCACGACGGGCCGGTCGGGCTTCTGCTGGAGGCGACCGGGCGCTCACCCATGCGTGCATCCCACCTGCACTTCATGGCCACTGCGCCCGGCCTGCGCACCCTCGTCACGCACATCTTCGTCGAGGGCGACGAACTACTCGCCTCCGATGCGGTGTTCGGTGTCAGGGAATCTCTCGTCCTTCGATTCGAACAGCACCCCGCCGGCACGCCGACTCCCGACGGGCGCGATCTGCCGGGGCAAAGCTGGTCGGGTGTGCGGTTCGACTTCGTACTCGCTCCACGACCGAGGTAACGGGGCAGTCATCCGTGAACGACAAGGAGTGAGCGGTGCGTTTCACGCATGAAACTCTGGCCCAGCGTGTGTGCTTCGCACCTGGTGAGGCGTCGTCGACCGTACGCGACGAGGTGGAGCGGCTGGGCGGCGAGCGGGTCATGGTGATCGCGTCGGCATCCGTGGCCGGCCTGGCCGAGCGGATCACCGTCCACGTGCCCGTCGTGCTCCGCTACGACGAGGTGGTGATGCACGTTCCGGTTGAATCGGCCGAGGGGGCGCGCGCCGCAGCAGCTGCGCACAAGGGGGACCTGGTGGTCAGCGTCGGCGGAGGCTCCACGACGGGCCTCGCAAAAGCGATCGCGCTGACCAGCGGAATCCCGATCGTGGCCGTTCCCACGACGTATGCCGGGTCGGAGGCTACCAGCGTCTGGGGGCTGACCGAGCGGGCACGCAAGACCACGGGAGTGGACGCGCGGGTGCTACCACGCGCGGTCGTGTTCGACGCGACGCTGACCCTGTCGTTGCCGGTGCCTATGAGCGTCGCTTCGGGATTGAACGCGCTCGCGCACTGTGTGGATTCGATGTGGGCTCCGCGCACGGATCCAGTGGACCAAGCACTGGCAGGAGAGGGCATTCAGGCACTGGCAGCCGGACTCCCGGCGGTGGTGGCGGACCCTTCCGCAGTCGAGGTCCGCAAGCGGATGCTGTACGGCGCTTAACTGTCAGCAGTGGCCTTCTCCTCGGCAGGTTCAGGTCTGCACCACAAGATCTGCCATGTGCTGGGCGGCACCTACGACCTGCCGCACGCCGAGACGCACGCGGTCATGCTGCCGTATGTGCTGGCGTTCAACGCACCCGCCGCCCCCGAGGCCGAACGCCGAATCGCGGCAGCCTTCGGCGCCGCTACGGCCATCGAAGGCCTGCAGCGACTGCGGCGTTCGGTGGACGCCCCAAAGGCGCTGCGGGATCACGGATTCGACGAGGCCGACATCGAGGAGGCGGTGCGCAAAATCCTGGAGGTGGTCCCAGCGGACAATCCGCGCCCCATAACCGCCCACAGTGTGCGGCGGCTGTTGCGAGCAGCGTGGGAGGGAGCGGATCCGCTGACGACGGACGACCCTTCGCAGGACAGAGGACCCGGCAGTCCACAGTGACACCGGACCCGGCGACCCCGGACATGCGCATACGCACGTGGTCCCCACCCAGGCACCCCGCCAGGGCACAGTCGAGGCCGGCCACGGACTCGCGCCGCATGATGGCCCATCAGCGCTGAGAAGCAGGCGGGCACGGCCGCCCGGCACGGCCGATTGTTCCCACGCAGAAGAGCCCTGGCACTACAGCGCAAAAAGATGCCCTCGGTGCCTTCCGCGGAGAGGCTCGCCCGTTCGATGGAGGTGCCCGTCTCGAGGTAGTACTCGCCTCCGTGGTACGTAAAAGATTTCTCGGCGCCGTGGTGGCTTTACGTTGCAGTCGCTGCGCGGGGTGTCTCCCCTGGTTCAGGGGAGACACCCCGACTGCGTCGGGAGCCCTCAGCCTCGCGCGGCGAACGCGGTGGCCGCTTCCGCGAAGGATGTGGGTGCACGGCCGAGCAGCATCCGCAGGACGTTGCTGTTGCCGCGCAGACCGTGCCGGTCATAGTCCTGCCACATGGCGCGCATGTCCGAGGCCCGGGACGCGGAGTCGGCCACTCCCGGCGGGAGCGGTGCGTCCGCCCAGTGCACCGTCCTCGCCTCCAGATCCACTCCTCGTGCCCGCCCGGCGAAGCGCACCGCGTCGGCCAACGTCAGGGCAGGTCCGGCGAGTTCGTAGGTCGCCGAGTCGTGCCCCTGCTGGGAGAGCACCTTGACGCCGGTTTTCCCGAGGTCACGCAAGTCGATGAACGAGAACTCGTTGTCCACGTTGAACGGCACCTCGACTGGGCCGGCCGGGGCCCTCCCCCACGTCGACAGGACGATCTGCGCGAACATCGAGGGCTGGAGGATCGTCCAGTTCAGCCGCGAAGCCCGCACCGCGGCCTCGGCGTTCGCCTTGCGCAGGTGGTGGCGCAGCCCGGGGGTGTGCGGGTGGAGGACCGACAGGTACACGAACCGGCGCGCGCCCGCGTGCTCAGCCGCCGCAAGTGCCCTGATCGCGAGCACGTCTTCCTCCGGGTGGAATGCCGGCGGAATCATGAACACGAAGTCGACGCTCTCCAGCGCCTCACGGACGGTGTCCGGCTTCTCCAAGTCGGCCTCGACGATGTCATCCACGCCCAGGGCAGCGACTCGTTCCCGCCCTGCCGGGCCGTGCACAACGGCCCGGACCCGGAATGGAGATCGCAGCGCGGCCTCCAGCACGTACGTACCGCAGAGCCCTGCCGCCCCGATCACAGCGATCAGGGGCGGCTCCTGGCTGTGTACGGCTTCTGATTCGGACACTTTCCGGCTTCCTCTCACTGTACTGAGGCGACTCCGCGGAGCCGTGACGCGCGCGTGCGCCGGGTCAGGGATTGATCACGGTCATCCACATGGGGTCCTCGACGCGTTGCTGCATTGCGTCCATGGCCTTGAGCGCTTCGGTGAGCGGGAACCGGTGGGTGATGAGTTCGTCTGCCGTGAGGGTGCCCGCCGCGAGCAGACGCAGGACATCCGTCGCGTCCTGGCGGGTGTAGGCGCGCGTGGAGACGAAGCGCCAGCAGTGCATCATCAGGGCGATGGGGGGCAGCGCCAGCGGCGTGGAGTTGCCGCCCATGTGCACGAGTGTGCCGCCGGTGGCCATAGCAGCCATGGCCTGGCCGAGGGCGGGACCCTCCGGGATGAAGTCGATGACGGCATGGGCTCCCCCGGGTGCCAGCTCGCGCAGCCGCCGGGTGAGAGAACCGTCGGTCGACCAGTTCTCGGGAAGTTCGCCGAGCGCGACGACGTCGGTCGGTATGCCGCCGGCGAGCCCCGCGACACGGTGGAGGCGCTCGCTGTCGCGGCCGACGAGGATCAGACGGGCGACTCCGAAGTGCTCCGCGAGTTTGACCGTCGCGGTTCCCATGGTGCCGGTCGCGGCGGTGACCACGAGCGTGGCCCGTTCCGGAAGGTCGGCGCATTTGAGTGCGCGCACGGCGTTGGCGAGATCCTGGACCTTGGCCGCGACGTCGAAGCCGACGGAGTCCGGCAGCGAATCGATCAGCCAGTGCGGGACACGGACGTACTCGGCGAGTCCGCCGTCGTGGTACTGCTCGTACAGAGGCATCGCGGCATCGCCGAAGGCGGCGTGGCCGAGCATGGCCTGCTGGGCGCACATCATGTCCCGGTCGGTACGGCAGTACTCGCACTCACGGCAGTTCAGCAGCGGGTGCACCCGCACCCGGTCGCCGACCGCGTGGCCGGTGACGTCCCGGCCGACGGCGGAGATGACACCTGCGGCCTCGTGGCCGAGTGTGGTGGGCAGGTGCTTGAGCGCTCCCATCCGAAGCAGGCGCATGATGCCCGGCGCCAGGCCGGCGGAGGCGACCTTCACGACCACGTCGAGCGGACCCGGGTCGGGGACGGGCACCTCCTCAAGGACGAGTGCTTCGGCACCCTCGTGCGCACGCAAGGCAAGCATCGTGGCCATCAGCGGACCTCCACGGTGAGGCTCGGGAGCCGTTCCGGCGTGTACGCGTCCGCCGTACGCGCGGTCTCGGCGACCTGGGGCAGTTCCTGGTGCGAGAGAAGACTGACGTAATCACCGGGCTCGGTCACGACGCTGCTGTGGGAAATGCCGAGCGGGATGCGCACGAAATCACCCGGCTCGAGGTCGACGATTCCCCGCTGGGTGACCAGCGTGCGGTGACCATGGGCCTGGTACTGGATCTCGTCGGCATCGAGGGTGCGCCGGTAGCGGCGCTGCCCGCCAGGAATGGTGGTGACCATGCCGAGGCGGATGCGATCGGTCGAATACAGCCAGGTCACGTCCTGACCGGGATCGGCCCGTAGCACCGTCATCCGCCGGTCCTCCTGGTGCACCTGCTCGAGGAGGAGCTGTTCGTCGGCCCCGAAGACGGCGATGTCGTGACCCGCCGCGGCCATGCACTGCGTGATCGCCTCGTTGGTCTCGCCGGGCTGCCAGCCGGGGAACGGCGGGATCATGGCCTCTGACTCCCGCTGGGCCGGTGCGAGTTCGGTGACCGGTGCGGGGATGTAGAACAGCAGGTGGCTGTCCTCGCGGCCGTAGTTGTCGTGGGCGACGCCGCGCGGGATGCGGGAGAACTCGCCGGTCTGGAACTCGATCACACCGAGCTCGGACATCAGCGTCCGCTCGCCGCCGATCTGGTAGGAGATCTCGTCGACGTCGCAATTGCGGTGGTAGAACGGCTGCCGGCCGTCCATTTTCTGCCACTCGACGCGGATCCCGTCGTTCTCGTAGACACCGCGCGGCGGGGCAAACGCCTCCGGCTCGTACTGCTGCGGATAGTGCACCACGGTCAGCGGCTGGTGCTCCCCCCACAACTTGACGGGCACCTTCGGGGGATGCGGCGGCGAGAGCAGCAGGTGCTCGTCGCGGACGATACTGCGCAACGGATGGTCGGAGCCCAGAACCATGACGTCTTCAACGACACTCACGGGGACCTCCTTGTCCTTGAGTGAAGGGGTGGATCGACTCTGGTGACTGGGAAGGAACGCGTGCCGCAGCCCCTTGCCCCAAGCCTGTGGCGGTGGTCACCGCTTGCGGCCCCAGTACATCTCGATGCCCTTCCATTCCATCAGCTGGGGGCTGTCGACCTTGTCCCCGAACGCCTCGCGGATCTGTTCTCCGGAGTAGTAGGGGATGTCGTCCACGGGGACGTGCGCGAAGAGTTTGTCGAACCACTGCCGAAGGTGGACGTCAGAGTTGATACGGGAGGTGAACGTCGTTCCCTTGAGGACCGCTTCGGCCAGCACGATGCGTCGGCCGGGCTTCATCACCCGCAGCAGGTCCGCGGCCGTCTCGTGCCAGTCGTCGGAGTGTTGTGTGGCCTGCAACACGGCGACGCAGTCGTATGCCTCATCGTCCACCGCGTCCGTGTACGACCAGCGCCAACAGCCGATCTGGCCGTTCCGGCCGGGGACCTTGCCCAAGACGGCGTTTCGTCCGTCCTTGATGATCTCCACGGTGTCGATGACGCCGTCCGGCCCCACAATGGCTTGCATGTCCTCCACCCATCCGGCGGGCGCGATGCCCTCACCGATGAGCAGAACCCGGTCTCCGGCACGGAGCTCGAGGAGACCGTAAACGATCTCGGAGATCGGCCGGGCCAGCTCCTGCCAGATGTAGGGCAGACCACCGGCGATGGCCATGGTCATTTCCCACTTCACCCGCTGGTTGACGTCGTGGATCTCCGAGCCGAAACGCTCCTCGTCCCACGGCTGGATGTATTTCCAGGGGTCTCCGCCACCGAAGCTGTCGTCAGCTTGTGTACTCATGTCATGGCCTCCGTAGCCTGCCGGAATCCTGTGATGAGGGCGGCATTTCTCCGGCTGGAATGCCGCCTCGTAGCGCCCTGTCCGTCAAGCACAGATGTTGACGAGGGCGCCGATCCCTTCGATCTCGATACGCACCTCGGTGCCGGACCGCAGGAAGAGCCCCTTCTTGTGGCCGACACCGGCGGGGGTTCCAGTGCTGATCACGTCGCCGGGTTCGAGGGTCGTCTGCCGAGAGAGATAGGAGACCAGCGCTGGAACAGGGGCGTACGCCTCCGCCTCGGACACGTCGGTCGCGCGTCGGCCGATGACGACCGCGAGCTCGCCTTCGTAGTCGACCGCATCGGGGGCTGCCTTCGGGAAGCGGATCCGCTCTCCAGTACCGATGACCGAGGACGGTGCCTTCAGGAAGACGACCGGCTCGGCAGGGCGCGGCGGGGCGTCCGGATCGGGGGTCCGCTCGTAGAACGGACCGTGCCCGAGGACGTGGGTGTGGAAGGCGGCCATGTCGTCGTAGCGCCCGGTCTTGAGCACCAGCTCTGAGAGCTGCAGCGCGACGGCTTGTGTCCCGTCGGGCCCTGCCTCGGTCTGAGGGGTCGTCGTCATCGTGAGGGCCTCCTTGCCCGTCAATCTGTGGGCCGCAACGGCCTTGAGGTGCGGCGCGTGATGCACCGCTGCCCGCGGTCCAGGACGAAAGCACCATCGGGCTGCCGCATATGGGCAGTCACGCGGACGGTCTGCCGTCTACCAGCAGGTCGATCCCGGCAGCGGTCCTCCGTCGAGGGCGTGGTGGTATCCGACAACCAGAGCCAGGCAGCAGCTTCCGGCATCGCTGTGATCAGCGGGAGTCACCAAGATGCTCCCTCTCTCTTGAACGCAAGACGAGCGTAACACCGCACACGAGCTGTCAGAAGTCTTGTGTTTTTCCAGGTCTTCCCTATGACGACATGCTCGTGTAACTCTGACCCCGGTTCAAGAGATGGGACCATGAACACTCCGCCCCTTGCTCAGGAAGGCAGATCTTCAATGTCCGACCAGCACGAGAGAGCCGCATCCGGGCGCGTCCTGGTCGTGGGAGCAGGGCCTGTAGGCCTCGCCCTCGCGACCGAGTTGGGATGGCGTGGTATACCGGTCACCGTGATCGATCAAGGCGACGGTCACGTGCCCTTTCCCGCAGGTGAGGCGATCTTTTCGCGCACCATGGAACACCTGCGCCGCTGGGGTTGCGCGGAAGAAGCTCGCAGGGAGTCCGCACCACCCCCGGACTACCCACACCGAACGGTGTTCGCCACCTCCGCCACGGGGCACGTCCTCACCGACTTCGACTACGGGGTCACCAACCGGTCTGCGGGTGTGTACACCCCGCTGACGCCGGAGGGTCCCGCGTTCCTGTCCAAGTTCTCTTTCGTTCCGTTGCTCGCACGCACGGCCAGCGAACTGACGGGAGTCGAGATCAGGTACGGCACCCGGCTGGAGACAATGGAGCAGGACTCGGAGGGTGTCCTAGCCGTGGTGCGCGACGTGGCGAGCGGCGCCACCGAGACGCTGGCCGGCACGTACCTGGTGGCCTGCGACGGGGGCCGCAGCGGCATCCGTCGGGCGCTCGGCATCGAGTTCGAGGGCATGTTCGCCCAGGGGCACAATTTCGCTGTGCACTTCCGTGCCCCGCAGCTACTGGAACTGCTGCGAGAGCGGCTGGGCGGCCCCGCTGTACAGATCCACACCCTGTCATCGGCACGCAGGCCCTACATCACTGTTGTCAACGGCGTGGACGAATGGCGGCTCTCGGTCTACCTGGACGACGAGCCCGACCCCGACGACGCGATCGCCTGGGTGCACGAGGCCGCCGGGGCGCCGATCGACGTGGAGATCCTCGCAGCACAGCCCTGGAGCGGACACTGCGTCGTGGCCCGCACCTACCGTGACGGGCGGGTCTTCCTCGCGGGCGACGCGGGGCATCTGTTGTGGCCCAAGGGCGGCTTCGGCGCCAACACCGGGATCGGCGACGCCGTGGACCTCGGCTGGAAGCTCGCCGCGACCCTCCAGGGATGGGGCGGCCCGGCGCTCCTGGACAGCTACGAGCAGGAGCGGCGCCCGATCGCCGTCCGTAACGTCACGGAAGCCTCCAGCAACTGGAGGGCCGACGCTCAGCTCGTCCCCGATCCGGTGCTCGACCGCATGGACGCGGAGGGCGAACTGCTGCGACGTGAGGTGGGCGAGGAGATCCGCCGGTCCCGGGCCAAGGAGTTCCGCTGCACGGGGGTCCAGCTCGGATACCGCTACAGCAGCTCCCCGATCTGCGTGCCTGACGGCAGTCCGGAGCCGCCCGACGAGCCGGACGAGTACGTGCCGTCGACGTGGCCCGGCTGCCGCGCACCGCACGTCTGGCTGCCCGACGGCAGTTCGGTACTCGACCACTTCGGACGCGGGTTTACGCTCGTCGTCTCGGGTTCCGCGGACCCGACGCCGCTGGTGCAGGCCGCCCGCGGGTGCGGTGTGCCGTTGACGGTGCTGCGCCTCGCCGACCCGGCCGCCGCCGAGCTGTACGAGCGACCACTCGTCCTCGTCCGCCCGGACGGCCACGTCGGCTGGCGGGGTCGGCAGGCTCCCGCGGATCCCGTCGCCGTGCTCGACATGCTCCGCGGGGCGACGCTCCCGCCCCGGGACGCCAGAGCAGCCGGTGCAGGGCAGGCGATATCAGCGGGAGTCGGGACTCACCTCGGCTGAGGCACCGCGCTCAGCGCTTCCGCCCCTTGGCCGCTGAACTCCTGGCCACGACGGACTCCAGCAGAAACCGGATCATCTCGTGGGCCGGTCTGTTCCAGTCATTGGGCACGTGCGCCCCTTCGAAGACGGCGATCGCGACATCGCGGACGAGCTCGGCATCGATGTCAGGGATGTCGTCGAGGCCGCGCTCGGCCATGAATTCGTCGACCAGTCCGACGATCCAGTTCAGGAAGGTGTTGTGAGCCTCGCGAACTGCCTCCGAATGGGGAAGCCGGTCGTGCATGGCCTGGTGCAGCGGCCGGGAATAGCGCATGTCGGACAGCCCGCGCACCAGGCGGCTCAGCGGGTCGGCACCGGCCTGCTCCTCGTTCAGGATGCGGATCTCGCGACTGAGCATGCGGTTGATGACGGCGGCGAAGATGTGGTCCTTGGAATCGAAGTACCAATAGACGTTGCCCCGGGCCACACCGGCGGCTGAACTGATGTCCGCCATCGTGGTCTTGTCGTAGCCCCTCGCCAGAAAGAGCTCGGTGGCCGCGGCTAGCAGATCACCCGTGCGCTCCTCCCGGGGGATCTGTTGGCGGTTCCGCGGCATCCCGACTCCTCCCATGAGTTCATCACATCTCATGTGAGTCTAGACACCCGGCAGACTGCCCCCCCCTGCCCAGCAGAAGGAGTGCTGTGCCCACCGGGTCCCGGCGAGCAGTCTCTGCGGTCGCCGACGGCACAACAAAAGGCTCCTCACAATCGGCGCTCAGTTCCCAGGCCGATGGCGTCCCTCCAGGCCGCCGCCCGTCGGTTCACTCCACGGTGGGCCGGGCGAGGCCGTGGTCGTAGGCGAAGATCACGGCCTGGATGCGGTCACGCGCGCCGATCTTGGCCAGGACACGGCCGACATGCGTCTTGACGGTGGACTCGGACAGCACGAACCGCTCGGCGATCTCCCCGTTGGTCCAGCCTTTGCCGACAGCCACGAGGATCTCGCGTTCACGGTCGGTCAGCGAGGTGAGTCTGGGGTCCTCGGCTGGTTCAGTTCTGTGGGAGGGAACGTACTGGGCGAACTCCTCCAGGAGGCGGCGGGTGAGGGCGGGGGCGATGACCGCGTCGCCGGAGGCCACGGCGCGGATCCCGGCGAGGAGTTCCTCGGGGCGCGCGTCCTTGAGGAGGAACCCGCTCGCGCCGGCCCTCAGATCCGGCCCTGCGGGCCTCGCGCAGAGCGGCGTGGACGTACTCGTCGAGGTCGAAGGTGGTGAGCACGAGGACGTGGGAGCGGCCGCCGGCGGCGACGATGCGGCGGGTGGCCTCGATGCCGTCCATGCCGGGCATGCGGACGTCCATCAGGACGACGTCCGGGCGCAGTTCGGCCGTCTTGCGGACCGCTTCGGCGCCGTGGGCGGCCTCACCGACGACGTCGGTCTCGGGGACGGAGTCCAGGAGCAGGTGGAATCCGTAGCGTTGCAGCGGCTGGTCGTCCACGATGAGCACGGTGGTCATCGGTCACCACCGCTTCCAGGTGTGAGGTCGAGGACGGCCTCGACGTTCCATCCTGCGCCGGCCGCCGGTCCCGCGCTGACGGTGCCGCCGTACAAGGCCGCTCTCTCCCGCATGCCCACCAGGCCGTGTCCTTCCTCGTTCGGCGGTCCGGACGGTGTGGCCGGACCGGTGTCCTGGGCCCGGATGGTCAGTCGGCTGTCCTCGACGAGGATCGCCAGGTGTACCCGGGTGTGGGTGTCGGCGTGCTTCAGGGTGTTGGTGAGGGCTTCCTGGACGATGCGGTACACCGTCAGCTGCACCCCGCTGTCCAAGGCGTCCACGTCGCCGGAGGTCCGGTAGGCGACCTCCAGTCCCGCGGCGCGCACCGTGGCGCACAACGCTTCGACGTCCGCGATGCCGGGCTGCGGGCTGAGCTCAGGCCCGTCCGGGGAACCGTCCACAGCCTCGCGCAGCACCCCGAGCACGCGCCGCAGCTCGCTGAGGGCCTGTCGGCCGGTGTCGCCAATGAGCTGCAGGGCCTCCTTGCCGCGCTCGGGGGCGCTGTCGGTGGCGTAGGCGCCGGCGTCGGCGAGCGTGATGATGACGGACAGGTTGTGGCCGACGATGTCGTGCATCTCGCGAGCCACACGGGTACGTTCGGTGGCTGTGGCTAGCCTGCTGCGCTGGTCGCGCTCGATCTCCAGCCGGGCGGCCCTCTCACGCAGTCCGGCGAGCTGGGCCCGGCGGATCCGCACCATCAGGCCGAGCGCGAGCGCCGCAGTCGCCGTGCTCAGTAGGAAGAACAGCGCGTCCCAGACGGACACCACCGAGGACGCACGCACCGCGACCAGCACCAGGGCGCCCGCCATCGCCGCACACGCCAACGGCAGTTGGCGCAGCCGCCCGTGCAGGGCCAGGCTGTACAGGGCGACGAAGAGTGCGATGTCCGCGCGCATCGCGGCGCCCATGGACCATTGGAGGACGAACACCGCGGCGATGACGCCGAAGGCCATCGCGGGCGTGCGCCGACGCCACAGCAGGGGCAGTATCAGTCCGGCCTGCAGGGCCAGCATGCCCGCGATGGGCAGGTGAGTGAAGGCGACCCGGACACGGGGCGGGCTGTCGGCGTCGTCCACACCGCCGTGGATCAGGTCGGGCAGGCAGAACATCAGGAAGACCAGGACGACGACCGCGGTGTCCAGCACCCACGGATGTGTCCGGTCGGCCTGCCGCAGCCGCTGGCCGCCCCGGGACAGCCGGGCGACCAGCGGCCCCATCCCGCTGATGTCATCGGTGGTCACGGACGTCACCTGTCGATGGCGCGGGCGTCAGACGTCACTGCGCACGAGCCGGTACGCCGCGCCGCCCAACGCCAGCACCGTCCAGCACAGGAACACCAGCAGTCCTGCGCCCGGCGACAGTGTCGTGGAGTCGTGGGTCAAGGCGAACATTGCCTGCCCTGCGTTGGACGGCAGGTAGGGGCTGATGTCGTCCTGCCAGGAGCTCGGCAGCAGGGAGATCAGTCCGGGGATCAGCATCAGGGTGGCCACCAGGACCGAGATCCCGCCGGCCACCGACCGCAGCAGTGCGCCCAGGGCGGCTCCGATCACCCCTACCAGGCCGAGGTAGAGCCCTGCACCCAGCAGACTCCGCAGGACACCGGCGTGCGAGAGGCTCATAGCCGCGGGCGTGCCCGAGACGATGCCGCTCCCAATCAGGAAGGTGACGAACGCACCCAGCGTCCCCACCACCAGCGCGACCAGCCCGAACACGGCCGCCTTGGACCACAGCACCGGCAGCCTGCGGGGTACCGCCGCGAGCGTCGAGCGGATCATCCCGGTCGAGTACTCCCCCGCCGTGACCAGCACGCCGAGCACGCCCAGAGCCAGCTGTGCAAAGTTCGTACCGAAGAGGGACAGGCTAACGGTCGTCGAATCGGCGAAGTCCGAGTCGAGATTGCCCGAGTCGATCCCCGACTTGTAGCGGCTCGCGGCAATCAAGCCGAAGGCCACTACGAACAGCAGGCCCAGGCCCAGGGTGATCCAGGTCGAGCGCAGAGACCACAGCTTGGCCCACTCCGAGGACAGCACGCGCCGTCCGGTCACCCGGTAGACGGGCCGGGCGGGGGTGGTCCGGGGTTCCTCGGCGGTTGCGGTGAGGGTGCTCATGCGGTCCTCCCGACGGCCTCGAGGGTCTCGATCCCGGTCGTGGAGCCGTGGTACTCCACGGCATCCCTGGTCAGCTCCATGAATGCCTCCTCCAGCGATACGGTCCGCGCGCTCAGCTCGAACAGGGCGATCCCATGCTCAGCCGCCTTCAAGCCGATCTCGCGGGCTGTCAGCCCGGTCACCTGAAGTTCCTCAGAGCCGATCTGTCCGATGACGTCGACGCCCGGCCCGGCCAGGACGTCCCGCAGCCGTGCCGGGTCCTGCGTCACCACCTTCACCGTGTCGCCGCCCGCCTCGCGAATCAGGTCCGCAACGGTCGTGTCGGCCAGCAGCTGGCCCCGCCCCACGATGATCAGGTGGTCCGCCACCAGAGCCATCTCGGTCATCAGGTGCGAGGACACGAACACGGTCCGGCCCTCGTCGGCGAGCCCCTTGAGCAGGTTGCGGATCCACAGCACGCCCTCCGGGTCCAGCCCGTTGACCGGCTCGTCCAGCATCACCGTCTGCGGATCGCCCAGCAGCGCCGCGGCGATGCCCAGCCGCTGGCCCATGCCGAGGGAGAAGGCGCCGGCCCGCTTCTTCGCCACGCTGCCGAGTCCCGCGAGGTCGATGACCTCGTCGACCCGGCTGCCCGGGATGCCGTGCGTCAGCGCGAGTGCCCTGAGGTGGTTGTACGCCGAGCGGCCCGGGTGGATCGACTTCGCCTCCAGGAGGGCGCCGACCTCCTGGAGCGGCGCCTGATGGTGGGCGTAGGGGTGGCCGTTCACGGTGACGGAGCCGCTCGTGGGGGCGTCGAGGCCGACGATCATGCGCATGGTCGTGGACTTGCCCGCGCCGTTGGGCCCCAGAAAGCCCGTCACCGTGCCCGGCTTCACGACGAAGTCCAGCCCGTCGACAGCCGTCTTCTCGCCGTATTTCTTGGTCAACTGCCGTGCGTCGATCATTCGCGTTCTCTCTGTCGGGCTCCGGCGTCCGTCACTTCGACGCCTCACTGGCAACGCTAGGTGCCGAATCACCCGGCCCGGTGGTACCGGGAGGCTGATCTGCGCCGTCCTCGTGGTACCGCGGTACTACGCGCCCACCTGCGGTACTTTCCATCCGCGTCGGCTCCGCGGTGGTCGCAGCAGGCATCCGGTCACCGAGGAGTGCGACCCGCCGACGCCACACTCGGCGCCCCGACACGCGTGGGCGCAGTGGGCCCATTCGTTCCGCGCTCGACCAGGCGTAGCTGACCCTCCGTCACTCACGGCTGGGCCATGAGAAGACGATGACCACGGCCGGGCGCGGTTCGCTGCGCTCACGCCCGTCATCACGACGATGCTGGCGACGGTTGCCCCTGAGACGTTTTGACAGCCCTTGGTGTCAGGAGAGGTCGGCGAGGTCTTCCTCACTGAGGGTGATCCCGGCGACGGCCATGTTGTCCTCCAGGTGTGACAGAGAGCCTGTGCCAGGAATTGCCAGGGTCGCCGGCGAGAAGGCCAGCAGCCAGGCCAGACCGATCTGTGACACGGCGGCGCCGTGCCGGGCCGCGACCTTGGCCAGCCGTTCGTCGTCGAGTTCCCGCCCGCCACCGAGCGGGAAGAAGGGCACGAATGCGATGCCGGCCTCCTCGCAGGCGGCCAACAGCTGCACGTCGTCGCGCTTGGCGGCGTGGAACTGGTTCTGCACCGCCACGACCGGGGCGATCGCGCGAGCCTCCGTGAGATGGGCGGTGTCGACGTTGCTCAGGCCGAGGTGACGGATCAATCCCTCCTCCCGCAGCGCAGCGAGCGCCTCGAAGCGCTCGGCGAGCGACTCTCCGTGCGGGGGCTCCATCCGACCGATGCGCAGGTAGACCAGATCGAGGCGGTCCACGCCCAGGCCATCGAGGTTGGCCTCCACCAAGCCGCGCAGGTCGGCCGGGGTGGCGGCCTGGCGGAAGCCGTCGGGGCGGCGGATAGGGCCCACCTTGGTGGCGATGACCAGGTCGGACGCGTAGGGATGGAGGGCCTCGCGAATCAGGGTGTTCGCGCGCACCGCTCCACCGGCGCTGACGTAGAAGTCGGCGGTGTCGATGTGGTTCACGCCCAGTTCGACAGCGCGGCGAAGAACGGCACGGCCGGTGTCGGGGTCACGGGCCGCTCCTCCCATGCCCTCCCTGGACGGCAAGCGCATAGCACCGAAGCCGAGCCGGTTGACGACCAGGTCGCTTCCTAGTCGGAATTCGTTACTCATGGGCGGCCCATCCTGTACGGCGCCACAACGTGCTGACAAGGAGTGTTATTGATCATGAATTTTCCCACTTTCTCGTGGCCGCCTGCACCGTTCAGCGTCCGTCCTGGGCACGCGTGAGGCCGGAAGGAGCGAAAGCACTGGTGAGGGTTCTGGTCTTGGCCTTGCCCTTTCCGACCACGCACCAGGAGTCCGAGGTCTCGAACCGCCCCCACCCACGCGTTGGGCGGGCTGGGAGGCCGAGTCCTGTCAGCCGGAGTCGGTGCGGGGACGGCTGCAACCTGGGCTGGTTTTCTCCTGCCCAGGACGCAGCGAGTCCGCTCCCCCGTTTCCGGCGGCAGGCGGCAGGCGGCAGGCGGCAGGCGGCAGGCGGCTGGACCAGCGGTTCAGCTTCTGCCGGCGCGGCGGCTGGCAGTCGGGAACAGGTCCCAGCCCCGATGGCCGAGTTGGTCGGCCTCGCCTTCGACCAGCACGCGGGAGTCACGGAGCGCCCGGATATTGGCCGCCAACGTCTCGTCCGTATTGCACGGCGCGCCGCTGTCGGAGCCGTAGACCAGGTGTTCACGCGGGACCATGGCGAGCGCCGGCGCGAGACTGGCGTCGGCTCCCGCGTTGCCGGTGTCCAGGTACAGCCTGGCCAGATGCTCGCGGATCTCATCTTGGGTGATGTTCTGCTGGTTGGGCACCCAGGGCTCCGCCCCCAACTGCCCCAGCCGTCCGGACATCGCAGGCAGTGCTCCACCGGCATGGGCAAGGATCACAGTCAGGTCAGGGTAACGGCGGAACACCCCGGCATAGAGCATGTCGACAACGCTCCGGGCGGTCTCGAACGCCACGTCCATCAAGACGGCAGGGAGGCCGAGTTGCGCCGGCGCGATCGTATTCGGGTGGGCGAAGACAACGGCACGGCGGCGGTTCAGCTCGGCCCACACCGGTTCCAGCCTCTCGTCACCGAGAAACACCCCGTTGTACCGGGCGCTCACGGCGTATCCGTCAGCGTGCAGGTCCGATTGGGCCCGTTCGATCTCGGCCAGCGCCGCCTCAGGATCGTCGGTGGGAAGTGCTGCCAACAACCCGAACCTGGTCGGATGGTCTGCGATGATCTTCGCTCCATAGTCGTTGGAATCACGCAATGCCTGCAGCGAGGGAGTATGGATGTTGCTGAGCAGCTGCATGGCGATACCGGTCCGGTCCATGTAATCCAAGGCGGATTCCGGACTCCAGCCATACGGCTGCGTCGCCAGGAACCGCATGGCGCGCAGGCCTTCCCACTGCTTGAGCCGCTGCTCTTCCGTGAGCGGCGGCAAGAAGTGCGCGTGAACATCCACCCACCCATTGACCAACGTCATGCTTCCTGTCCTTCCGTCAGCACAGCCGTCGACGATCGCGCTCCACGCCATGACTCTGGGCAGCCCCGTCTACCGGAGCGGAGCATTCCGATCTGAACGCGGCACTGGTTCACGTCTGTTCGCTTCGCATCCCGGGCTGACGCCATCGCACTGAAGCCGGCAGATGTGCCGAAGTACCGCTTCCCCCCAGCGTTGGCGGTTGACGGGCACCTGCCTACGGCGGTCATGCATCTGGTTTCCCGTCATGCGCGCGTACGCCGCCGAGGAAGCCACCCATGAGCAACACCATCATTCTGGGGCGGGACAACTTCACGCCCGGCCGCCCTTTCTGACGTTTCTGCCTGGCCAAACGGGCAGACTGCTCGGCCACAACGCCCGCGCAGGGCTGTTGCAAAGTCAGTTGATCTCGTGTCTGGTCAGCGGCCGTGTCCGGGATCTTCCAGGCCCCTCAGTTGGCGGAATCGCGTGTCGAATGCCTGCTCCTGCTGGGACATCCCCTGGCATCCGGACCAGTTCGCACCGAGCAGCTCGTTCACTGGGCTCGTCCGGTGACTTCGAGGGCCGGCGCCCAGCGCGGGATCTCGCCCCTGCCGGAGACCAGCCGGATGTTCTTGCTGTAGCCGTACTCGTGCAGGGTTTGCGCCGAGGTTTCCCTGCCGTAGCCGCTCGCACCGACTCCGCCGAACGGCACGCCCGTGAAGTTCCGGTTGTAGTTGTTCACAAAGACGAACCCGGTATGCAGGGCGCGGCTGACCCGCAGTGCGCGCTCGGAATCCGGCGTGAACACCGCGGCGACCAGGCCGAAGTCGGTGCCGTTGGCGATCTTGACGGCCTCGTCCTCGTCGTGGAACGGGATCATCGAGATGACCGGGCCGAAGATCTCCTCCTGCGCGATGCGCATGTCCGGGCGTACGCCGGTGAACAGCGTCGGCGCGACGTAGAAGCCGCCCGCCAGCTCCGGGTCGTCGGGGAGCGGCGCCTGCGCCGCGATCGTGGCGCCCTCCTGGACGCCTATGTCGATGTAGTCCAGAACCCGCTTGCGCTGGGCCGCGGACACCATCGGACCGATGTGCGTGCCGGGATCGACGCCGTTTCCGACGCGCAGCCGCTTCACCGCGTCGCCGTAGCGGCGTGCCACCTCGTCGTAGATGTCGGCGTGTACCAGGACGCGGGACGCCGAGGTGCACGCCTCACCCTGGTTGTAGAGCCCGCCCTCGATCGCCCACGGCAGCGCCAGGTCGAGGTCCGCGTCCTCAAAGATGATGAACGGGTCCTTGACGCCGAGCTCCATCAGAGTCGGCGTCAGGTTGTCGGCCGCGGTCTTGATGACCGAGACGCCGGTGGTGGGTGACCCGGTGAACGAGATTTTGCCGACGAGCGGGTGGCCGGCGAGCCGGGACCCGATCGAGCCGGTGCCGGGAATGATGTGGACCACGTCGTCGGGCAGGACGGACTGGATGATCTCCACCATGCGCATGGATGAGAGCGGGGCCTGCTCCGGCGGCTTGATGACCACCGCGTTGCCGACGGCCAGTGCCGGGGCCAGCTTGCTGGCAGTGTGAATCGGCGGCCAGTTGAACGGCACGATCGCGGCGACGACACCGTAGGGTTCGAGCACCGTGATGTCCAGCAGACCTCCGCCGTCATTGACCTGGCCAGGCATGGAGTCGCACAGGCTCGCGAAGAACTCGAAGATCCCGATCGCCGCGTTCACGTCCCCGTTGCGCGCCTGGGTCAATGGTTTGCCGTTGTCGCTGCACTCCAGGGCCGCGATCTCGTCGGCGTGCTCGCGCACCGCCTGAGCGATCTTGCGCAGCCAACTGCCGCGCTCGCGGGCGGTGCGGGCCTTCCAGGAGAAGTGCGCGTCGTAGGCCGCCTGTACGGCCTGGTCGACTTCCTTGTCGCCGGCGCCGTGCACGACGGCCAATGGCGCGCCCGTCGCAGGGTTGTCGACGGTGAACTGATCAGCGGCGTTCTTGGAGGACCACCGGGTGCGGATCTCGGGTTGTGACGACTTGGCCACGGTCTTGCTCCGTTCAGGGATGTGCTTGGGTCGACGGCTCGCTCGCACGATGGGGCGGCGGCCGGTCTGACTGCCCCTCATCAGGGCTTGAGAACGATCTTGCCGTTCGTGTGTCGGCGTTCCAGCTCCCGGAAGGCCGTCTGGACTTCGTCGAGCCGGTACACGCCTGCAATGGGGATTTCCAGATCCCCGTCGGCGATCAGGGCGGCGAGCTCCCGCAGTACGTAGGCGCTCGATGCCGCCGAGCTGCCCTCCGCCTTGGTGCCGTGCCTCGCCGCGCCCGGGAAGTCGATGATCGTGTTGATCCGTCCACCGGGTACGCCGAGTTCCAGCGCCAGTTCGATGTAGGGAGAGCCGTAGGTGTCGATGAAGGCGTCGACCGTTCCGTACGCCGCGGTGCGGACGCGGTCGGCGACACCCGCGCCGTAGGTCACCGGAATCACTCCGTGCCCGGCAAGCCATGCGTGGTGGGGTTCGCTCGCCAGACCGATGACGGTGGCTCCGGCGTGTCGCGCGAGTTGTACGGCGAGTGAGCCCACCCCGCCAGCGGCCCCGGAGACGACGACGGTCTCGCCGCGCTTGACCCTGAGGGCGTTCACCGCCGCGTACGCCGTGGTACCGGCGACGTAGAGCGCGCCGGCCTGTTCCCACGAGACACCCGCGGGCCGAGGGGTGAGGTGGTCATCGTCCACGATCACGTACTCGGCGTGGCTGGCCCGGTTGTGGGTGAAGCCGATCACTTCGTCACCGACGGCGAATCCCGTGGCTCCCGCGCCGAGTTCCTCGACGATCCCGGCCAGGTCGCTGCCCTGCCCGGACGGAAACGTCGACGGAAACCTTTCGTGCAGGAACCCCCGCCGGATCACGGCCTCACCCGGGTTGATCCCGGCGGCCAACACCTTGATGAGCACCTGCCGTGCACCGGGCTCGGGCCGTTCGACGTCGACCACGTTCAGTACGTCGATGCCCCCGTACTCAGCAAATCGCACTGCTTTCGGCATCCTGGCTCCTCACAGTCCCAGAATGCGGTCGGCGTTGCCGTGCGCGATGCGTGCGAGGTCGGCCGGTGCGTACGGTGCCGAACGCAGGAACGCCACCGCTTCGGCGCTGGACTCGAACGGGTAGTCGATGGAGAACAGCACCCGGTCGGCGCCCACGGCATGGACGGCTCCCAGCAGCGCGGCATGCGACATGACTCCGCTGGTGGTCACGTACACGTTGTTGCGCAGGTAGTACGAGGGCAGGTGCTCGACCCGCTGCTCCACGGGCACTTGGGGGTAACGGCTGTCAAGCCGGGCCATCTGGAACGGCAGCAGCTCACCCATGTGCCCCAGCATCACCGACGCACGCGGGAACTGGTCGAACACCCCGCCGTAGATCAACCGGAGCGCATGGGCACCCGTCGTCGCGGTCCAGCCCCACGACGGCCCCACCAGCACCGGATACCCGTCAAAGACACGCCAGTTGTCGGCCGGGATCACAGCCGGATGCAGATACAGCGTCACACCAAGACGCTCCAGCTCCGCCCACACCGGCCTGAACTGCGGCTCATCCAGGTAATGACCCCGCACATGGTCGTTGTACAGCACGCCCTTGAGCCCGAGCTCCTCCACCACCCGGCGCAGCTCCACGACCGCAGCCTTCGGATCCTGCAACGGAAGCACCGCGAAACCCGCGAACCGCTTCGGATGGCCGGCCACCGCCTTGGCCAGAAAATCGTTGACCCGCCGCGCGACAGCCACCGCCTCCGCCGGATCCTCGATCACCTCCAGACCCGGCGTCGAATACGACAGAACCTGCATGTCGACGCCGTTGGCATCCATGTCCGCAAGCCGCAGCTCGGTCAGATCATCCAGACGCCGGAACCACTCCTGCTTGATCGCCTCCGGCACATCCATACGCTGACGGATCGCCGCCTCCTGCCGGATAGCTCCCGGAATGGAGAACGCCTCTTCCACGGCCACAATGCGCATCTTCTTCTCCCTCTTGGCGTTCCGATGGTCCTTCAAGCCGCCGACCGCCGCAGAAACACGGCCACCAGGCACCGCCCCGGCCGCGAACGCAGGCTGCCCCGCGCCCACACCGCCGACCACAGCAGCTCCCCCAGCAGCGGCAGTCGCGGCGATAAATCTTCGCCGGGTGGACTCAGCAGGAGGCTTGGTGCGGGGCTCGGTGTGGAAAGGATCTTCGTCGGACATGCACGCTCTCCCTCGATGGTGGTGTGGTGGTTGTCGGACGTGCCCAACCGATGCGCGCTCCGCGAAGATGCCGCGTCGTTCCCCAGTGAGGCATCGACTGTTGTGGTCGGCTCGCGCTGTCGACGGGCCGGGGCGGGCGACCGGGTCCGAGGTGGGCGCCGCCCTCACGGACCCGGTGCCGTCAGTCAGCAACCGGTCTGGTGGCGGGGGTGGATGCCAGACTGGACTGTGCGCTTCTGACCGCCAGTTGGTCAGGCGGTCGTCTCGTCGCCCTCGGCCAGGATCCTGCCGCGTACGCCGGCGAGGGCTCCCGCCATCGCGCCCGCGGGCCTGCCGAAGGTGGTCGCCGAGAACTGGGCGGGGCCGGTCTTGGCGGTGAAGGAGTGCGGGTAGGCGAACTCCCGGAGTCCTTCCTCGCCCTGCTTGCGCCCGTAGCCGCTGTCGCCGCGACCACCGAAGGGCACGGCGGGGTTGATGGAGAACACCAGGGCGTCGTTGATGCTGGTCATTCCGACGCGGAGTTGACGGGCGATGGCTTCGCCGCGGTCGCGGCTGAAGACGGCGCTGCCCAGTCCGTAGCGGCTGGTGTTGATGTGCGCAATGGCTTCCTCGGTGTCGGCGACCTTGACGACGGCGAGCGTGGGTCCGAACGTCTCCTCGGTCACCGCCAGGGCGTCGGGGCTCACGCCGACGAGGATGGTGGGGGTGACATAGCGCTCCCCCACTGCCTCGATGCCACCGACCGTGGCTGTGGCGCCGCGATCGAGAGCGTCCTGGATGTGCTCCCGGATGATCGGGATCTGGGTGGGCAGGGGAACCGGCCCGATCTCCGCGTCCTCGTCGCTGCCGACGCGTACCTGCTTGGCGAGGTCGCTGATCTTCTCGACGAACTCGTCGTGAACCGACTCGACGACGTAGGCCACTTCGAGACTGATGCAGCCGTGTCCGGTGTTCTGTATGGCGCCCCATACGACGTGCTTGGCGGCTTCGTCCAAGTCGGCGTCCTCGGCAATGACGACGCCGTCCTTTCCACCGAGTTCCAGCAGAACGGGGGTCAGGGTCTGCGCGCACTGGGCGGCCACCGTCTTGCCCGTGGCGACGCTGCCAGTGAACGCGAGCTTGTTCAGACCGGCCTCGATGAGCGCCCCGCCGGTGGCCCCGAACCCGTTGAGACACTGGAGGACGTTCGGAAGGTCGGGGACCGCACGCTGCCAGGTCCGGACGAGCCACTCCCCGACGCCTGGCGTGATCTGACTGGGCTTGAGAATGGCCGCATTTCCGGCCGCGACCGCCTCGATCAGGATGGCCCCCGGCGTCAGGAGAGGGAAGTTCCACGGACCGATGACACCGACGACGCCGTAGGGCTGGTATTCGACCCACGCTCGCTGATTGGGCACGGTCGGGCTGGCGGGGACGTCCCGCCGGCCCAGCACGCGCTCGGCGTTTTCGATGGCGTACTGCACGTGCTCCAGAATCCCCAGCACTTCAACGCGGGCGTCGTCGAGGGGCTTGCCGTTCTCGGCGTGGATGAGGGCGGCCCCCTCCTCGCCGCCTACGGCTATCTCCCGCCGCCATGCGCGCAGACGCTCCGCGCGGCCCTCGAATCCGAGGTCCCACCAGGGCCCGGCGGACGAGCGTGCGGCAGCGACAGCCGCGGCGGCCTCTTCCTTGCCGGCCACGGGATACCGGGCGAACTCTGCCCCGGTGGCCTGGTCAACGGTGACCACCTCGCTCCCGTCCTGTCCGATGACTCCGTCACGCGTGATCGTTGGAGTGTTGTTGGTCATGTCTTCTCCCAATTTCTTACGACCGCCTGCATCCGAGCAGCACCCCGAGGGTGATGAGCAGGTGACGGACGTTGCGCTCGGCGCGATGAAGGGCCGCCATGTGACAGCAGGGGCACGCCGACGCGAGTGACTTCAGCGATGGCTCGAGGGCCTTGGCAAGTACTAGGTTATCAACCTGGTGATTGATGTCAATCGTTTGATAGCAGGCAGACGCTTGGGGATGAGTCAGTCAGGTCGAGGGCAGCGCGGACGACGCTGTCCGCATCGAGTCCGTGCTCGCGGTAAACGTCCTCCGGCGATCCTGACTGCCCATCCGCGATGGCCCAGGGAGGCAACAGGCACACAGTTGACGGCGGTATAGGGCTGTCGGACCAACCGAAAACCACTAGGCCAAAGAACAGACCCAGTAGGTCAACAATGGACTGCTTGACCTGCTACGCAAGGAGCCGGCGACCGCTCCGCACGACGACGGGGTCATCGTGATCGACGCCCCCGGGGACCGCACGGACGGCACCGCGACTGCACCCCTCGGCATCTCCTGCCGCTGTCCGCCGATTTTGAACGCCCAGATAACACCCTGGAACTGCTGCCGCAACCGATCGAAGTAAGGGCGATACTCGCTAATCGGCCGGCATGACTCGATGAACTTCCATTCCACATCGGTCAATCGCCTCGCGTACGTCCTGCCGATGCGCCGTCTCTGCGCCGACCAGGCCGAGTACTTTGAGCACCGGCCGGTCGGTCAGAGGGAACAGATCGGCGTCAGTTGTCCGCCGACCCAAGGGCTATACGTCGCCATACGTCGGGTGCGTTGCGAACGGCAGCCCGGAAATCGGGTAGCGGTGGTCATTCTCCTTCGCAGATGCCTTCGACTGCGAACTTCTGGTAGAGGTGAGGGTAGGCGACGGTGCCGGCAGGGTAGCCCGCCAGGTGGGAGGCGAACTCCGGCGTGCCGAGGGCGGCACGGAGGTGCTCGGTGGATCGCCAGACCGCGACGTTGGTGAAAAGTCGGCTGCCGCCGATACCCCGGTACAGCTGCACCGAGAGCAGGTTCCCCGACTTCTTCATGTACTCCGCGTCGTCCGTCCAGGCGGCCACCACCTCGTCCTCCTTGCCTTCCGGGGCGACAAAGGTGTTGATGATGGTGACCGGGCCGGCCTTTTCCTTCTGCTGGTCGCGGAACTGGGTGGACTCGTCGAGGTGGCCGAAGCTGAGCATGAGTTCTCCTGGAAATCGAGGGGGAAGTGGGTCTGCGAACCCGCGGAGTTGCAAGTGATCAGGGACCGGGGCGGGTCCGGGTGAGGGGCTGGGCTGCCGCTCGCTGCATGGCGCCTCCGGTGGTGTGTGTTCAGGCGTGGTGGTTGTCGAGGAAGTCGGTGATGAGCTGCAGCCACTCCTCGGTGCGCTCCAGCATCGGCAGGTGGCCGGTGGCGATTTCGGCGAGCTGGGCGCCGGGGATGGTTTCGGCGAGGTGGCGGTGCAGGTCGGTGGAGACGAGGCGGTCGTCGGTGGTCGAGACGACCAGGGTGGGGACCGTGATACCGGCGAGGTCTTCACGGACGTCGACCTGGCCGACGAGGTCGGTCTGCTCGGAGCTGCCGTCGGCGATGGAGGCGGCGGTGTAGCCGAGGGTCTGCTGCAGGTACTCGGACGGCATCGACTCCAGCGCCTGGGTGCCGAGGGCCATCATGAGGAGGAATTCGGCCAGCAGTTCGCGGTCGCCGGATGCGGCGATCTTGCTCTGGATCGAGGAGGCGAGGGCGAGCCGGTTGTCGCGGTGCGGGAAAGCTGCGGTCAGGACGAGTGCGGTGACGCGTTCGGGGTGGCGGGCGGCGGCGCGGATGGCAACCGGGCCTCCGAGGGAGTAGCCGGAGACGGCGAAGCGGTCCAGGCCCTCAGCGTCGGCGGCGGCGACGAGCTGGTCGGCGAGGTCGTCGACGGACAGCGCGGCGGTGGAGCGGGGGGTGTCGCCGCTGCCGGGGTAGTCGATGCCGACGATCGTGTGGCGGGCGGCGAGGGCTTCCAGGACAGGGCCGTAGGAGCCGGCCAGGCTGCTGCCGGCGCCGTGGGCGAGGAGCAGGCCGGGACCGGAGCCCAGGCGGGTGCGGGAGAACGTGGGTGCGGTCTGGGTGCGAGGTGACATGGCGGTCTGCCTTTCGAATGTGCCGACACACGAGAATCATCCGGTGCGTGTGATTACTTCCTCAGGTCTATCACACGGAGCGTATGATTTGGGCGTGTGACCTCAATCACACACGATGTATGATGTGCCGGTAGAGTGGCCGGCATGACGCAGCCCCTGCACCGCCGACAGCCCACCCAGAGCAACCCGCGCGTGCAGCGCACCCGCAACCGTGTGCTGGCCGTCGCCCGGGAACTGCTGCCCCAGGTCGGACCGGCCGGGCTTACCTACGCCCTGCTGGCCGAGCGCTCGGACGTCACCCGCCAGACCCTCTACCGGCACTGGCCCACCCGCGCCGCACTTCTCTTCGACCTCATCCTCGAAGGCCCCGACCTCGGCAACTACCCCGAACCGGGCAGCGACGTGCGTGAGGTGGCCACCGCCTGGCTCAAGAGCCTGCGCGCCGGCGTCAGCGTGCCCGCCGTACGCACCGCCGCCCTGGCCGTCACCGCCCAGGCCGACCACGACCCCGACAGCGCCCAGGCACTCATCCGCATCGGCGAAGACCGCCACACCGGCTTCAACAAGCTGCTGGAGCCCGCGGGCATCCACATCAGCGAAGACGAGTTCACCCTCCTGTACGGGCCCGTCCTCGCCCGCCTCTTCCTCGACCGCGGCCAGGTCAGCGACGCCTTCATCGACACCGTCGTCACCCAATGGATCACCACACTGCAGACCGCCAGCACACCGCAGGACGCCCAGGAGTAGTCACAGAGAGCACTTGACAGAGGCCAACCGGCACAGCCGCGTGCAGGCAGCGAACCTGGACCGTGTTGACCCGTACGGGGTCCTCTGCCGACCAGGAGCGGCCCGGGTCGGTCCGCAGTCCGTCCCGCAGGTCAGGCGGGCGGCATCTGACGGTCGCGTACGAGACCGGAGTCCCAGGCCCAGGCGGCGATCTCGACGCGGTTGCGTACGCCGAGCTTGTCCTTGATGTTGGCCAGGTGGGACTTGACCGTGCCCAGGGACACGTACAGCTCGCCGCAGACCTCCTGGTTGGTGCGGCCCACCGCCACCAGGCGTACGACGTCGAGTTCCCGCTCGGAGAGCGGGTGCGGGAGCGCTACCGGCGGCTGCTGTCCGGCGAGGTGCTTCAGCAGCCGCACGGTGACGGCGGGCGAGACAAGGGCATCCCCACGGGCGGCGCAGCGCACGGCCTCGATCAGCAAGGTGGAGCCGGCATCCTTGAGGAGGAAGCCGCAGGCGCCGTTGCGCAGGGCGGTGTAGGCGTAGTCGTCCTGGTCGAAGGTGGTCACCACGACCACACGCATCGGGTCGACGACGCCCGGACCGGCCAGGGCCCGGGTGACCTCAAGACCGTCCAGCTTGGGCATGCGGATGTCGACGAGACAGACGTCGGGACGCATCCTGCGGGCGAGTTCGATGCACTCGGCGCCATCGGCGGCCTCGCCGATCACTTCGAGGTCGGGCTGGGTGCCGAGGATCAGCCGGAAGCCGGTGCGGACCATCTCCTGGTCGTCCGCGATCAGTACCCGCGTCCGGGCCCCGTTCCCACCAACGTCACCGCTCATGCCGATGATCCTTCCACAGCTGCCAGGACAGGGAAGGCAGCACTCACGCACCAGCCGCCGTCCGCTGTCCGGCCGCTGGTCAGCGACCCCTCAACGGCCTCCACGCGTTCCCGCAGGCCCACCAGGCCGAAGCCGCCCCGCCCGCCGATCGGCCCGGTGGCGCGCGTCTGCGGCGCCGCATTGCGCGCCTCCACCCGGAGGCGACCTTGAGCGTCCAGTTCGAGGCGGACGACGACGTCCGCGCCATGGGCGTGCCGGCGTACGTTCGTCAGCGACTCCTGCACCACGCGGTGGACGGACGTCTCCACCTCCGGAGCCATGCGGATCTCGCGCACCTCGGGTGCGATGACCAGCGCCGCCGCGGTCCCGTTCTCGGCGAACGCTGAGACCAAGCGGTTCAGCTCAGCCACCAGCTCACCTGGGCGGGTGGTGTGGTGGTCGTCCTCGCGCAGGACTCGCACCAGGCGGCGCATGGAGTCCAGGGTCTCCCCGCCGGCCCGCGAAATGCCCTCCAGCAGGGGCTTGATCTGCTCCGGCGAGGTCTCCTGGATCACCAAAGCGGCGTTGGCGTGCACGACGATGCCGGTGACGTGGTGGGCGACGAAGTCGTGCAGGTCCCGGGCGAGTTCCAGGCGCTCACTGTGGCGTACGGAGGCCACGGCCCGGGCCCGGCGGGCGTCCAGGAGGCGCAGATAGCAACCGAGGCCCACAGCGCCGCCGACGGCGAATGTCAGCACGAAGGAGTACCCGAAGAAGTCGCGCTCCGCGCCCTCTCGCAGCGGCAGGGCGATCACTGCGACGGCCAGCGCCGCCGACAGCGTTACGGCGGTGGCCGGGCGCTCCACCCGCCGCGCGGTCCGGGACAGCAGCACGAGCAGGGCGACCGTTTCCAGCAGGCTCCATGTACCGCTGGTGAGCGGGGCATACGCACACAGGCCCACGGTCAGGGCCAGCGAGCCCAGTGCGGCGGCGCCGGCCCGCCAGGCGGGGCCCGGCCGGCGAGCAGGAAAGAGCAGTGCGACGGCGGCGAGGGGGCCGGAGACCAGGGGCAGCCAGCTCGACCAGCGGCCCTGCGGGTCGTAGTAGGTCACCAGGTCGAACAGCCACACCAGGGCCAGGCCCGCGCAGAGGGAGACCATGAGGGGGCGCCGGACGGCCGGAGAGAGCGGAGTATCAGGTTCCACGCCGCATAGGGTACGGATGTACGGCCGGGCAACGGGTCGGCCCGCAGGCCGATGCCAACCACCCCGGACCGGCCCGGTGGCCGAGGACGGGAGCGGGCGTCCGGCGGGATCGTCGCCGGTACGCAGATCCTCGGCACACTCCAAGTGGCCCCGGCGACGTTCGCCGGGCTGTGCGACCTGTGCACCCTCGTCGCCGTCGAGACCTCCCGACGAACTCGCACCGCACGACCACCGCCTCCGCGTCTTGGTGGACGCCGTCTTACGGTGCGCCCTGCGCCCTGGCCTGTGTCGACGTGGCCGTATCGGCGGGCGACGCTGGCGATCATGGGCGGCCTCAACGTGCTTGTCCAGGTTAACTGCACGTAGAGATATAAAGGTGGTTGATGCAATCACGCTTGCTTGATGTGGATCAGAAGGTTAATGCTTGATCTGTGCCCCCCACCCTGGCCTTGATCACCGGTGACTGCCCGGTCAGCGGTGTCGCCTGTGTTCCGCCCTCGGTCGCCGACCGCGACGTACATCCGGGGGTCTTGCTGGTAGGCCCGCGGAACGACCTTGCTATCGATCTGGGTGCGGTTGGAGCAGCTGCGGCGCAGCGCCCGACCTCCGGTGACGTCCGATTACCGGAATGTCGCGCCCGAGTCGGCGGCTCCCCGCCGCTCCCCCGGTCTCGCCGGGCGCGCGGGAGTGGTTCCGTGTCTCCTGGGTCAAGAGGACCAGCGCGCCGCGCTCAGCTCGAACCTGGGCGCCGAATCCGTCCCGCCGTCCGGCGGCAGCCACTCCTCTCCCGCCTTCCCGAGAGGACGGCAGCCTGGTTGAGCAACGGGCATGGCACACCTCCGCGGACGGCTCGGCCTCCGATACGACCCTGCCAACCACCCGCACCCCATCAAGGGAGAGTGGACATGTCCACCGAACATCCCACGGAAGCAGAGACTTCCCCCGTCGAGCCTCCGTTCGGGCCCACCCGGCGTACCTTCCTGGCCACGACCACCGCCGCAGGAGGAGCCGCTGTGGTGGGCGGCCTGGTCGGGGGGCCGCCCGCGCTCGCCGCCGAGGAAGCGTTGGCCGTCGAGGGGCCGCCCGGCAGCAGCGTTTCGTTGTCGGTGAACGGCGTTCGGCGCACCGTCACGATCGACAACCGAACCTCGCTGCTGGACCTCCTGCGTGAGCATCTCAACCTGACGGGCTCGAAGAAGGGCTGCAATGCCGGTGCCTGCGGCGCCTGTACGGTCCTGGTCGACGGCCGACGGGTCAATTCCTGTCTGACGCTGGCGGTCCGCCTGGAGGGCGCCGAGGTCACCACGATCGAGGGCTTGGCGAAGGGCGACCAACTTCATCCGCTGCAGCAGGCGTTCATCGACCATGACGCCTTCCAGTGCGGCTTCTGCACGTCGGGCCAGATTGTGTCGGGCGTCGGGTGCATCCAGGAAGGACACACCGGGTCCAGGGCGGAGATCCGGGAGTGGATGAGCGGCAACCTCTGCCGCTGCGGCTGCTACGTGAAGATCGAGCGCGCGGTCGAGCAGACCGCCGCCGGCCGGAAGGGCTGATCCCCGTGCATCCCTTCACCTACACCAAGGCCGCGGACACGCGTCGCGCGGTCGAGCAGACCGCCGCCGGCCGGAAGGGCTGATCCCCGTGCATCCCTTCACCTACACCAAGGCCGCGGACACGCGTGAGGCCCTCAGCGCCGGTTGGCGTGGCGGGCGTTACCTCGCCGGCGGTACCACGCTCGTCGACCTGATGCGGGAGACCGTAGAGCGCCCCGGCGTGCTGGTCGACATCAGCTCCCTGCCGCTGCGCGAGGTCACCGTCACCGAGCGCGGGGGCCTGCGCATCGGCGCCCTGGTCCGTATGGCCGAGGCCGCCGCCCACCCGAAGGTGCGCGTCCTGTATCCCGTCGTCTCCGAGGCGCTGGAGCTGAGCGCGTCGGCCCAGCTGCGGAACATGGCGACCATCGGCGGCAACATCATGCAGCGCACCGGTGCACGTACTTCCGGGACGTGACCGCCGCCTGCAACAAGCGTGAGCCCGGCTCCGGGTGCGCCGCGTTGCACGGCTACAACCGCAGCCACGCGGTCCTCGGCACCTCCGACTCCTGCGTGGCCACCCATCCCTCCGACGTCGCCGTGGCCTTCGCGGCGCTGGAGGCGACGGTGCACGTGCTGGGTCCGGACGGGGAACGGCGTATTGCCTTCGCCGACTTCCTGCTGCGGCCCGGCAGCACTCCGAACCGCGAACAGGCCCTACGCAAGGGCGAGTTGATCACCGCTGTGGAGATCCCCGCACTGCCGCGCCCACTGAAGTCCGGCTACCTGAAAGTGCGAGACCGCCAGTCCTACGAGTTCGCGCTCACGTCGGCCGCGGTGGCGCTCCACATCCGTGCCGGCGTCATCCGCGAGGCGAAGGTCGCCGCCGGCGGCGTGGGCACCGTGCCCTGGACGCTGCCCGCCGTCGAGCGCCGCCTCATCGGCGAACGCCCCTCCGACCGGTTGTGGGCGAAGGCCGCCGAACACGCGGCCGACGGGGCGCGCCCCCTCGCCCACAACGGCTTCAAGGCCGAGCTGCTCAAACGCACCGTCGAACGCCAGCTGCGCACCGTAGGAGGCACCAAGTGAGCCAACCGCAGGCAGCCGTCGGTGCGGCTGTGCCCCGGGTCGATGCACGGCTGAGGGTGACAGGGGGAGCGAAGTACGCCGCCGACAACAGTCCCGACGGGGTCGTGCACGCGGTCATCGTGGAAAGCAGCATCGGCAGGGGCCGGATCACCGGCATCGACACCCGCGCGGCCGAAGCCCAGCCCGGCGTCCTGAAGGTGATCAGCCACCTCAACGCGCCCAAGCTGCCGCCTGTGGAAGGCCGGTTCCCACCGGGCAAACCGCTGCGTGCCTTTCAGGACGACCGGGTGCAGTTCTTCGGCCAGCCCGTCGCGGTCGCGGTGGCGACCACGCTGGAGACCGCGCAACACGCAGCGAGCCTGGTGACGGTCTCCTACGACGCGGAGCCCTCCTCGACCGACATCAGCGTCGCCGACGCCGCCGGCGAAACCCAGACCTATGCACGCGGCGACGCCGACCGAGCTCTGGACTCCGCCCCCGTCCGGCTGGAGACGACGTACCGGACGGCCCGCAACCACCACAACCCGATGGAACCGGCCGGCATCGTCGCCCACTGGGACGGCGACCGGCTGACCGTCTGGGAGAAAACCCAGTACGTGCAGGGCACCGTGTTCACCTTGTCCGGAGAGTTCGGCATCCCGCCGGACCACGTCCGCGTCATCTCGCCGTTCATCGGCGGCGCCTTCGGCAATGCCGCCCGCGCCTGGGTGCACTCCGTCATCGCGGCCATGGCCGCACGCGAGGTGAAACGCCCGGTGAAACTCGTCCTCACCCGCAGGCAGATGTACTTCACCGTGGGATACCGGCCCGCATACGAGTACGGACTGCGACTGGGAACCGACCGAAGGGGCCACCTGACCGCGTCGACGCACGACGTCCGCGCCGAGTCCTCCCGCTATGAGACGTACAGCGAGAGCGTTCTCGTCCCGGGCCGAATGCTCTACAGCACGCCCAACGTCCGCCAGGCGTACGACCACGTCCCGCTGGACGTGAGCACGCCGTGGTTCATGCGCGGCCCCGGTTACGCCAGCGGCGCCTACCCCGTCGAGTCGGCCATGGACGAACTCGCCCACGAACTGGATCTCGACCCGATCGAACTGCGGCTGCGCAACGAACCGGCCGAGGACGAGTCCAGCAAACTGCCGTTCTCCACCCGCCGACTGCGCGAGTGCTACCGCGCGGGCGCCCGTGAGTTCGGCTGGCACCGGCGTAATCCCGAGCCGCGCTCGACGCGTGACGGTGACTGGCTCATCGGGATGGGCATGGCCGCCGGTGTCTACGACACCATGCGCAGCGAGGCCCAGGCCTCGGTCAGGCTCGACGCCGACGGCACCGCCCTGGTGCAGTCCGCGACCAGCGACATGGGCCCGGGCACGGCCACGTCCATGTCCCAGGTCGCCGCCGACGCCCTCGGCCTGACGATGCGCCAGGTGGCTTTCCGGCTCGGTGACTCCCTCATGCCGCCGGCCCCCGTCCACGCCGGTTCGCAGACCATGGCCAGCGTCGGATCCGCCGTCCAGGACGGCTGCGACAAGCTGCGCAGGCAGGCGATCACGCTCGCGGTCAACGACCGGGGATCACCGCTGTACGGCGTCGACGTCGCCGACATCGTCGTACGAGGCGGTCGGCTGTACGTGAAGGACGAGCCCTCTCGCGGGGAGACGTACCAGCGACTCCTGGCCCGCAACGACCGCCCTCATCTCGAAGTGCTCGGCTCGTACGCCGGGCCGTCGGGGCCGGAGAAGTTCTCCCTCTACGCCTACGCCGCGATCTTCGCCGAAGTGGCTGTCGACGCCCGACTCGGCCTGGTACGGGTCCGGCGCATGCTCGGCGTGTACGACGCCGCCCGGATCGTCAACCCGAGACTCGCCGACAGTCAGGCCATCGGAGCCATGACAGGCGGAATAGGTCAGGCCCTCCTCGAGCACACGGTCACCGATCACCGCGACGGCCGGATCGTCAACGCCAACCTCGCGGACTACCTCGTGCCGACCCACGCCGACATGCCTGACCTGAAGGCGATCTTCATCGACGGGCAGGACTACGAAGCCGACCCCATCGGGGTCAAGGGACTCGGTGAGGTCGTCATCGTCGGAGTGGCGCCCGCCATCGCCAACGCGGTGTTCAACGCGACCGGCCGCCGCATCCGCGAACTGCCCATCACCGCCGAAGCACTGCTCTGAGCTCCCGGGTGGCCGGTGTACCCCACAACACGCGGCTACCCGGGTACCAGGGCCGTCGCCGCGGTTTCCTCCCCTAGGGCGCGGCGACGGCCCGTCAACGCACACCTCACGGAAAGCCCCCCATGCTGAACATCACGGAGACACTGCACGACTGGTGCCACGAGGGCCGGCCGTTCGCGCTCGCCACCGTCATCGACGTCAGAGGCAGCGCACCCCTGCCGGTCGGCACCGCGCTGGCCGTGGATGCCGACGGCAACGCGGTCGGTGGCGTCTCCGGCGGCTGCGTCGAGGCGGCGGTGTACGAACTGGGCCGCCAAGTGCTGGCAGACGGCGCTGCCCCCGCACGCGTTGTCTTCGGGTATTCCGACTCGGATGCCTTCGCCGCCGGTCTGACCTGCGGCGGAGAGATCGGAGTCCTCGTACAGCGCGTGGAGCCCGGCGCCCAACCCCAGCTCGCCACCGCCCTGGATGCCGTGACCGAGGGGCTCCCGACGGCCGTGGCCCACGTCGTCGACGGTCCCGGTGTACTCGTCGGGCGGATGCTCCACATCCCCGCCGAGGGCACCCACGACGGCACTCTCGGGGTCGAGAGCGAGGACCGGGCGGTCGTGGCGCATGCGCGTGCGCTCCTGCGGGCGGGCCGTACCGGCTCGATCGAGGTCGGCGGCAGTGGGAGAGAATCCGAGGACCCGGACGACGGCACCTGCCCGCGCAAGCTCACCGTCCTCGTCCACGTGCACGCGTCCCGCCCCCGCATGCTGATCTTCGGCGCCGTCGACTTCACCGCCGCCCTCAGCCGGGCGGGGAGCTTCCTCGGCTACCGGGTAACCGTCTGCGACGCCCGCCCGGTCTTCGCCACCCCGGCCCGCTTCCCGCACGCCGACGAGGTCGTGACCGACTGGCCCCACCGTTACCTCGCGGCGACCGAGACCGACGCCCGCACCGCCGTCTGCGTCCTCACCCACGACGCCAAGTTCGACGTCCCCCTGCTGAGTCTGGCACTGACTCTTCCCGTCGGCTACGTCGGCGCCATGGGCTCGCGACGCACCCACGAGCACCGGGTCAACCTGCTCAGGCAAGCCGGCGTCTCCCAGGACCAACTGGCGCGTCTGCACTCACCGATCGGCCTGGACATCGGAGCCCTTACTCCCGAGGAGACAGCGATCTCCATCACGTCGGAGATCATCGCCCACGCCAACCGCGGCACGGGCCTGCCCCTTTCACACGGCGTCGGCCCCATCCACCTTCCCGCGCAGCCTCTGTCCGGTCTGGTGACGGCGCCGTAACCCCCGCCACAGGCTCCTCCGGAACAGGCCCCCAGCGCGCCCAGTGGTGCTCGGCCGGTCAGGCATCGGGGCGGGCGCGGCCGGTCTGGTAGGCGATCACCACGAGTTGGGCGCGGTCGCGGACGCCGAGCTTGGCCATGATGCGATTCACGTGGGTCTTGACGGTCGCGGGCGAGATGTGGAGCTGTTCGGCGATGCCGTCGTTGGAGAGACCCGCGGCCACGAAATCGAGCACTTGACGCTCGCGGTCGGTCAGGGTGGTCAGCTCCGGGGCCGGAGCGATCGTACGGTCGGGTGTAGTGAGGTAGTGGGCGATGAGTGCCCTGGTCGCACTGGGTGACAACAGTGCCTCTCCCTGGGCGATCAGCCGGATCGCGTCGAGGAGGTAGGAGAGCTCCACGCTCTTTCCGAGGAATCCGCCGGCCCCGGCACGTAGCGCCTGGAAGACGTGCTCGTCGGCTTCGAAGGTCGTCAGGATCAGCACTCGTACGTCTGCGAGGTCTTTGTCCGCCGAGATGGCGCGGGTGGCGGCGAGGCCGTCCATGTCGGGCATCCGGATGTCCATCAGCACGACGTCGGCACGGGTGCTGCGGGCCAGTACGACCGCCTCTTCGCCCGTCGCGGCCTCTCCGACGACCGACATGTCCGGCTCCGACTCGATGAGCATGCGGAAGCAGGTGCGGACGAGGGCCTGGTCGTCGGCGAGCAGAACGCGGATGGTCATCCCTGCCTCCCCTCGACGATGTGGGCGGGCAGGTCGGTGCCGGACCGATCTGACGTGCCGTTGTCGGCCGGTGGTCCGGCCGGAGGCAGCGGCAGCGGCAGCCGCACTGCGAGGCGAAAACAACCGTCGGCGTCCACTTCGGCATTGAGGCTGCCGCCGACCGCCTTGACGCGCTCACGCATGCCTGCCAGCCCATGCCCGGTGCCCGTGGCCGCCGATGCGGGGTACGGGCCGGAGTGCAGGGGGTTGGTGATTCGAATGCGCAGTTCGTCGGGCCTGTAGTCGACGAGCAGGTCCGTCTCGGCGGTTGCACCGTGCTTGTGAGCGTTGGTCAGCCCTTCCTGAACGACGCGGTAGGCAGTCAGGTCGATGGCCGTCGGCAGGGGGAGCGGATGGCCGGCCTGCCGGTGGCGGACACTCAGCCCGGCGGCGGCCAGCGATTCGAGGAGCCCTCCGAGACGGGACAGGCCGGGCACGGGTTCGGTCGGCTCCGCCTCGTCGCCGGGCTGCCGTAGTACGTGCAGCAGCGGGCCCAGTTCGTCCAGGACTGTGCGGCCGGCCTCACGGATGTGACCGAGCGCCACCTCGGCCTGATCCGGCCGACCCCGAAGGAAGCGTCCGGCGACTCCTGCCTGAATGGTGATCAGGGCGATGTGGTGGGCGATCACATCATGGAGTTCCCTCGCGATGCGCAGCCGCTCTTCGGCGACCCGGCGGCGGGCCTCTTCTTCCTTGCTCTCCTCCGCCCGCAGCGCTCGTTCCTCCATCGCGGCGACGTAGTCATGCCAAGTGCGCACGGTGCCCCCGACCGCGGCGAACATCCCGGTCCAGGCGAACACAACGTCTGCCTCCGGGCTGAAGGCCGAGTCCGCTACCCAGGTCAAAACGGCGTACAGGGCGAGGGCTGTGCCCAAGGAAGCGAACAGGGCGGTTCGCCGACGGACCGTTCGGGCCACGGTGTAGACCGCGATCAACGCAGCGAGCTTCAGTGCCCGCGAGGGATACGACGCGAGAACGGTGAAGGCCACCTCCCCAAGCACTGCCAGCGCCAGGACGGGTATCGGTGCCTGGCGACGGGCCAGCAGAAGCAGGAAGGCGGCCACCGCGGCGACGGCGTCGGCACCCGACGGACGGATGCCGTCGGGCCACTGTCCGAACAGCTGGGGCAGCAGACCGATACAGCCCACGAGGGTGGCGAGGGTCGCATCCACCAGACGTGGGTGAGCGCCGGTGACACGTTGCAGCGATACCGGTCCGATCACGGCTTCACCATCCCTTGGTGCCGATCCTCGCTTTCGGCCAGATGCGGCCGCCTGCCTGCACGCCTGAAGGCGTACGAACGGGTGGGAGGGTTGACCGCGGCAACCTGGGTTCGTCGGTGGCCTATCGGTGAACAGTGCAGACCCGCCGCGGGGAGCGCGGCCGACGAGGCTCCATCCTCGTAGCGGTACACCAGCCGGCCTGGCCACGGGGCGCACGGCATGACGCCGTCGACGGCGGTACGGGAGTGCGCTGCATGGCTGCTGACCAACAGTCGGCTCACGAGGCACCTACCACCTGTGAAGCCACACTGATCACAGAGGAGCTGGTCGGCGAGCCCACCGCCTCACGCCTCCCGGACCACTTCGGCCACCTCGTCGAGGAGTGCCCTCAACTGTGCGGCTTTCTTCGGACCGAGCTTCTCGGCGATCCGCAGTTCGAGGTCCACGATCACGGCCTCGGCATCCCGTAGGGAGTCGCGACCTGCGTCGGTGAGGTGCAACTCCTGCACGTGGCGGTGGCGCGGGTGCGGTCGGCGTTCCAGTTGACCCCGATCCTCCAGGCGGGCCACCTGGGAGGCCACTGCTTGAGGGGTGACGTTCAGGCGACGGGCCAGTTCCGCGCCCGTCAGGCCGGGATCGGTGTGGACGGAGATCAGCAGGGTGTACTGAGCGGCCGCGATGCCCAGCGGTCGTAGCCGCTGGTCCTTCCGGGCCTGCACAGCCCACTCCGCCCGCCGAAGGGCCCAGGTCACCCGGGTCAGGTGCTCGGCAGGGATCGGTCGTGCGTCATCCTTTGTCACCCGATGAGAATACGGCACCTGGACACTTAACAAGTAGCTTGATTGTCCTCAAGCGTATGAATCACCCTTGATCTGACCGAGCGGCTGATCTCTCACATCGCGCGAAAGAGTCCGGCGTGTGGCCGGTGGTGATGCCGGGTGCCCCTCAAGGCAGGAGGATGTGTGACGGAGGAGATTGCTCCCGACGCGTCCGCGCATCTGCCGCGTGATCCTCGCGGTGTGGGTGCGGTAGGCGGCCCTGATGGTGTCACTCTTCCCAAGCGGGCCACCTCGGAGGCCACTGCCTGGAGTGACGCTCAACCGACGGTATCGCGGGCTGAGACCTCGCGAACCGCCTCGGCGACTCGGTCGAGCAGTGCTCGCAGTTGTGCTGCCTCCGAGCCGAGGCCATCAGTGACCTGCCGCTCAATGTCGGCGATCACTGCGTCGGCTGCACGCAACGCCTCCCGACCGGCGTCGGTGAGGTGCAGCTCCTGGATGTGACGGTGGCGGGGATGCTCACGTCTCTCCAGCTGCCCTCGACTCTCCAGGCGTGCCACCAGTGAGGCGATGGCCTGTGGAGTTACGTTGAGGCGGCGAGCGAGTTCGGCACCGGTCAGCCCCGGCTCGTCGTGTACGGAGATCAGGAGCGTGTAGTGCGCCGCCACCATGCCCAGCGGGCGCAGACGCTGCTCCTTGAGGCTCTGCACCGCCAACTCCGCGCGGCGCAACGCCCAGGTCACCCGGTCGAGCGCGCCGAGCCCGACGGGCTCCTCATGTTCACGTATCACGCGAGAAGGATACGACACTTCAGGACAGTCAAGCGTTTGACACATGCCTACCGCTTGAGGAAACTTGGTCCCATGAATCGCACGATTGCTCTGATCACTGGCGCCTCCTCCGGCATCGGCGCCGCCTACGCCCGTCTCCTGGCGGACGAACATGACCTCGTCCTGGTGGCGCGACGCGCCGACCGGCTCGCCGACCTCGCCGAGGAACTCCGCGCTAAGGGAGCAGAGGTCGAGGTGCTGCCCGCCGACCTCATGGCCCAGGACGGCATCGCCGCTGTCACCGACCGGCTTGCCGCCGGAGACGTGCGCATGCTGATCAGCAACGCCGGCGCCGGCGGCTACGCCCCGCTCACCGACGTCGACCCTGCCGACATCGAGCCCCTGCTCACCCTCAACGCCATCGCCCCCGTCCGACTGGTCCACGCCGCGCTTCCCGGAATGCTCGCGGCAGGCGAAGGTGCGATCGTCACCGTCGCCTCGCTCCTCGCCTTCAGTGCGGGCCTGACTGATTCGCGAGCACCCCGGCGCACCTTGTACGTCGCCGCCAAGGCCGCCACTTTGGGCTTCACGCGCACCCTCGCCGGTGAGCTCGCCGACACTCCGGTTCGCGTCCAGGTGGTGTGCCCCGGCGTTGTGGCAACAGAGTGGAACAGTGGCGTCGGCCGCAGCATCCCCTGGGCGATGTCGCCCGAGGACGTGGCCTCGGCCAGCCTGGCCGGGCTGCGCCTGGGTGAGACCGTCTGCGCCCCCGGTCTGGAGGGCCAGGACTCAGCCCTGGACGCCTTGCTCGCCGCAGAGCTCGCTTTCGTCAGTGGCGGCAACCAGCCGGCACCCGCGGGTCGCTACACGGAACCGCGGGGTTAAAACCCCTCCCCCAGGCGCGCAATTGGGACGCGAACACGACAAACGGGATCTTCAAGCATTTCGCGAGCCTGTGCGACTCCATGCACGGCCAGGTCAACGACTGCGGAAGACTGCTGGACATCACGGTGCTCGAACCCTGGCGCCGTCCCTTACCGCGGCCGAGGCCCATGCCCATGCCCTGGGGAGCCTCGGCGGAACAGTTGGCTCGGCGGCTTCGATGCCCTGCCCGGCGGCCAGCCCGCCGCCGAAACGGACCGCGACGGCATGCCGCACACGCGGGCGCGGCCAATGATTGACCCCGGCGCCCCGTCCGGACGCCGACGGTACCGATGGCGTCGACGCGAACGGGCACACCGACCTTGAGAAGGGTCTCAACGAGTTCGCGGAAGGGCGACGCCGTATCTCTCCACGGCCCTCCCTACGCTACGGGCGCAGGAGCACCTTGCCTCGTGCCCGGCCGGTCTCGCTCAGCTCGTGCGCCTGGGCGGCGTCGGCGAGAGGGAAGCTTCGGTCGACGCGTACGCTCAGTCGGCCGTCGGCGGCGAGGCGGGCGTACTCGGTGAGCTCTGGCCCGAACCGCCGGTTGTCGCCGGAGAAGGTGATGCCCAGCTCGAAGGCCCGAGGGTCCGAGATGGTGACGATGCGGTTGGTGGTGCCGCCGCGCAGCTCCATGGAGACATCCAGCGCGTCGATGCCCACGACGTCGTAGACGGCGTCGACGCCTCGCGGGGCGGCGGCGCGGACCCGGTCGGCGAGGCCGTCGCCGTACACCACGGGGATCGCGCCGAGAGAGCGCAGGTAGTCGTGGTTGGACTCGGACGCCGTACCGATCACGGTGGCACCGCGGGCCACGGCGAGCTGGACGCCGACGGAGCCGACCACGCTTGCGGCTCCGTGGATCAGCAGCGTGTCCCCCTGGCCCACCGCGAGCTCACCCAGCGCACGGTCGGAGGTCTCGACGGCCACGGGCAGCGCGGCGGCCGTCTCCCAGTCGAGGGCGGCCGGCTTCAGCGCGAAGTCCGAGGCCAGGGCGTACTCGGCGTAGGAGCCGGTCTCGGTCCAGGCCATCACCT
Source organism: Streptomyces sp. NPDC005574 (assembly GCF_040605435.1). Lineage (NCBI taxonomy): Bacteria > Bacillati > Actinomycetota > Actinomycetes > Kitasatosporales > Streptomycetaceae > Streptomyces > Streptomyces sp. NPDC005574. Next base: position 36,901 of record NZ_JBEXCW010000018.1, on the reverse strand, counting down.
CGTCCCCGACCGAGACGCCGGTGACGCCCTCCCCCACCTCGTCGACGATGCCGGCCGCTTCCATGCCTGGGACGGCGGGGAAGGACACGGGGCCCATCATCTCCTGGACCCAGCCGTGGCGAATCTTGAAGTCGATGGGATTGACGGCGGCGGCCACGATCCTCAACCGCACCTGCCCGGGGCCGGCGTGCGGCTCCGTCACCTCCGCAAGCCGCAGAACCTCCGGACCGCCGTACTCCTCGTACGAGATCGCCTTCATGCCTGTCACTTCCCGTCGAACGTATGCATAAGGCCGCCGTGAGGGCGGCCGGTCGTGGACTACACCTCCAGCCTCCGGCTGGGCGGCCGGGCTGCCACTGTCCTTTCGGACGGTTCCAACCAGCCGAAAGGACGATCCGACGGGAGGACCAACTGCTTACGCTGGCGGACATGAACCTGATGGCCGCAGTCGAGTTGATCCAGGCCCCGCTGTCGGAGACCCTCCTGCGCCTGTCCGCCGTCCTGGCGGAGGCTGTTCCACACCGGACGATCGCCCAGCTGTCCGGCAATTGCGCGTACTCGCCGTTCCTGACCCACGGTGAGTCCCCCGGCCGGCCCGGCTCCATCGTCACCGCCGCCGACCTGGCCGCACTGCGGCCGCTGCTGCCGGCGAGGGGAAACTGGCAGGGGCGGGCGCAGGTGGCGGGTGTCGACGTGCCCGTGCTGGCCCTGACAAGCGACATCACCGGGCAGAGCGCGCTGCTGGTCGTCGTACGGACCGAGGACACCCCGGTACCGGAGGAGCATCTGACGCGCGCCCAGTTGTTGTGGGACCTGGTGGCCGCGCACCGGGACGGTCTGCGGACCGAGGCGCTCCCGGGGTCGCTGGCCGCGTCGCGAGCCGCGGCGGCGGCGCGGGCCGCAGCCATCGCCGAACTCCGCGACGCGCACGGGGGCGTGCTGACCGCTCTGCTCGGCATCCTGCGCGACCGCGCCCTGGACGACACGAACGCCCGTACGCGCGCCGTCGACGTCGCCGTCTCGGCCCTCGCTGACCTGCGGTCACGAGCTGAACTCGACCAGTCGCTGGCGGAGGAGCGGGCCGGGGACGCCTTTGAGCGGCTCGCCGTGTCGTTGCGCCGGATCCTGCGCGCACGCAACGTACGGCTGGAGCTGGGTCCGCCCGGCGTGGAGGAAGGCGCGGACCGCTTGCTGCCGGCCGATGTGACCGACACGCTGCTTGCCGTGGTCCGGGCCACCGTGCACGCGTCACTGGACGACCAGGGCCACGGTCCGGAAGGTGACGGAGAGCACCGCGTCCATGTCGGCTGGAAGGTCGGTACGGACGAACTGCGCGCCACCGTACGAGACAACGGACCCGGGACCCTGTCCCGCGGCGCCCTCGACGCCCGCCGGGTCAACGAGCGTCTTGCACCGCTCGGTGGGCGGGTCGACTTGGACGCGGTGCCCGGCTGGGGTACGACGGTGATCTTCGAGATCCCGCTCGCCTCGCCCAGCACGCCCCGTCAGGATCCGCTGACCGCGCTCGGCGCACGGGAGCTGCAGGTGCTGGGACAGCTGGCCCGTGGCCGGCGCAACCGGGACATCGCGCAAGATCTGCACATCAGCGAGTCGACGGTGAAGTTCCACGTGGCGAGGATCCTCGGCAAACTGGGCGTCAGCTCCCGCGGGGAGGCAGCCGCCCTCGCCCACGAATGGGGCGCCGCATAGCCAGTGCCGTCGGCAGATGACCGGGCTGTCGCAGCGGCGACCAGGAGTTCCGGGGTGTCCAGGTGCTGTTGGCGCATGGGGCAGAGGCTTGCTGTCCTCGTCCCCGGTTCGCCTACCCCTCTCCCTTACCTGTTTCCGTCCAGTGCACCGGAGTGACTCATCGTCGCCGGACGTCGTGTGCGTGGCGAACGGCGGCCTTGCCTCGGGTAGTGGTCGTCATTCCCCTTCGCAGATGCCTTCGACAGCGAACTTCTGGTACAGGTGCGGGTGGGCGACGGTGCCGGCGGAGTAACCCGCCAGGTGGGAGGCGAACTCCGGGGCGGCGACCGCGGCACGGAGGTGCTCGGTGGATTTCCAGACCGCGACGTTGGTGAACAGCCGGTTGCCGCCGATATCGCGGTAGAGCTGCACCGAGAGGAGGCACCCCGACTTCTTCATGTCCTCCGCGTCGTCGGTCCAGGCGGCCACTACCTCGGCCTCCTTGCCTTCCGGGGCGACGAATGTGTTGATGCTGGTGACCGGACCGGTCTCTTCGTTCTGCTGGTCGAGGAAACTGGCGGACTCGGCGAGGTTTCCAACGCCGAAAGGTGAGGGCCTCCCGGTTCGGTGTGGATTGCGACGTCTGCACCGAACCGGAAGGCCCTCGTGATCCCCCATAACGCACCCCTGACCGAGATCGGACGCCTGCACTTGGCCCGCTGTGCGGTCAAGTGCAACCGGCCTCCAAGGCGGGTTGCGGAGCACTTCCAAGTCTTCCCGGCCGCCGTCCGGCGGTGGGCGGGAAGGGTCAGAGTGCGCTCAGCGCGGCGCGAGCGACCTCGTCGTCCTGGACCGGGGTGCCTCCGCCGACCGCGAGGGCGCCGATGAACTGGCCGTCCTCGAAGATCGGCCGGCCGCCGGCGAGCAGGCTGGCGCCACTGGCGACATGGGAAGCGATCTGGGCCGGGTCCTTGATGTTGGTGGCCAGGTCGGCGGTGGCGGCCCGGTAGGTGCGCGCGGTGTGTGCTTTGTGGGGTACCAGCGCGGCTGCCGCCGGGCTGTTGTTGTCCATGCGAAGGGATGCCTTGGTTTCGCCGGCGGAGTCGACGACCAGCACATACATGGGTGGAAGTGTCGTGTGGTCCCGGACGTAGCGGATGGCGGCCTCGGCGAGCCGCTGGGCCTGGGCAAGGCTGATCGTCCGCGTCGCGGTCGATTTCATGCTGCCGGTGGCGGCCGAGGCGCTGTCGGCGAGCACCTGGCTCAACGCCACTCCGCCTGCCACCGCCCCCGCCATCCCGAGCATGCCGCGTCTCGTGGCCAGGGTGTTGCCGGACTCTTCTGTCATGGCTTTGCTCCTGCGTTCTTGTAGGAACGTTCTTGCGCATCTCGGAATCTTCTCGGGCGTCCTGCACGCGCTGACGGGCTGGTTGGTGCCGGTGGCCATGGATGCCTGGTGCGGACGACGGGCGATGACGTGGCCACCGCGCCGCGCTCGCCCCCCTAGTCACTTCATGCATGAAGTTATATCTGCGTCACTTCATGGCGCAACTGATGTCGCGAGTGATTTACTTCACGCATGAAGTCATGTCTCGTGCCTGACCCGAGACGTCATGGCCTTAAGGCTCAGTGGAAATCGGCGCTGCCCGCTGCCTGGGCGATGCGCCGCGCAATCTGGGTCATCTGACGCACCTGTGCGGGCGAGAGACTGTCGAAGACAAGGTGGCGGACCGCGGTGACGTGATCGGGGGCGCTGGCTTCGAGCTTCGCCATCCCTGCGTCGGTCAGGCCGGCCAGGGTGTAACGGCCGTCGGTGGGATCAGGGCGGCGGGTGAGCCAGCCGCGTCGCTCCATACGGGTCGCGACCTGGGACAGGCGCGGCAGCTGACCCGCGGTGAAGTCGGCCAGCTCGCTCATGCGCAGCGTGCGCTCGGGGGCCCGGGACAGGCCCACGAGGACCTGGTACTCGAAGTGTGTGAGCCCGGCGTCGCGCTGGAGCTGCCGATCCATGGCCGCGGGCAGCTTGGTCACCATGCCAACCAGGGCCATCCAGGCGTGGAGCTCCTCTTCGTTCAGCCACCGGAACGGTTCCGCAGCCTCGCTGCCCGTTGCCGACTCGGCTTGCCCGCCGGGGCTGTGTTCGCCGGCGGGTACGCTGCGGGTCCGCTTCACGGGGCGGTTCTTGGCCATGAAACGGATTCTATGCGCGAGGGATGACCCGCCTTCCTTGCGAAGCGGCCGACCAGGCGGTCGAATTCGGCTCGTGAACCTGCGCAAGAAGGTCTTCTGGCGCGAGGGAGTCGCACACGTTCGTCTCAGGAGGGGAGAAGGAATCCCATCAGCGCGAGCAGCACGCACGAGCCGAGGTTGACCGCCCGGTAGTGGAGGAAGACCGCGGCGAACTCGCGGATGGTCGCACCGGGCCAGAAGTAGGCGGCGGTGGGCGAGCCGATGACCTGGCCGTTCACACCGGTGCGCCGGGCTGTGAGGGCGACGCGGAAGACGTGGAAGTTGTTGGTGACGACCACACACCGGTGGTTCGGCTCGCGTTCCCGCATGAGCGCATTGCTGAAGCGCAGATTCTCCTCCGTGCTGCGCGAGCGGCTCTCCCGTACGACATGCCGCTCCGGGACGCCATGGGCGATGAGGTGGTCGGCCATCGCCTCGGCCTCGGTCAGGTCCTCGTCGGGGCCCTGGCCTCCGGAGGTGACCAGCACGGGCGGCCAATTCCGCGCCGCCTGTGCCTCGTACACCGCGCGCGCCCGCTCCAGTCTGCTTGCCAGCAGGGGCGGCACCCGGGAGCCGCCGATCAGACCGGATCCGAGGACGACGACGAAGTCCACGTCGTGACGGATCTTCAGCCGCGCGTAGAGGAAGGCGTAGGCGAGGAAAGACAGGAAGACGTACGAGACGTAGCCGGCCACGAGCAGGACCGCTCCGGCGACGCGCCGCAACGGCGCCGAGTCGACGTCGGCGGCCGTCACGGTGAGCGTGACACAGCCGAGGACGGCCAGCCCCGCCAGCCCGGAGAGCAGGTTGGCGGGGCGTCGGCCCTCCTTGCGGACCATCGTCACCCCGTTCGCGATCAGGAAGAACGCGAGGGCCAGCACCCCCAGAGCCAGCAGCACGAAGGCGAAGGTCACTGCCGCGAGGAGTGGTGCGGGCGCGCTGCCGGCTGCCACTTGCGCGAGCAGCGCCACGGTCAGCAGGACGAGGGACAGTCCGAGCAGGATGGCGTTGCCGAAGCGGCGGGGGTCTTGCCGCGTCCGGGCCAGGAAGAGCAGGAAGGCCAGTCCGGCGAGGATCGCGAAAATGACGGCAGGCATGGGTTGTTGTCACCTTTGCTGATCGGCGGGGCGTTGTCCTGACCCGGGATGCGGGCGTGGCGGTGGCCTGTTATTCGGGGCGTGGGCCTGACTGCTCCGTGACCGACCTGAGCAGCGGGCGGCTGAGCGCGCCGGCCGCCAGCAGTCCCGCGACGCCGACGCCGAAGCACAGGGCGAGCAGGACCAGGCCGCCGGTTTCGATACTCGAGCCCTCGCCGAGGGTGAGCGGGGCGGCGGTGAAGATGCCGGTCAGGGCTGCTCCGCCGGCGAGGACGGCCACGGGGAGGAGGGTCTCCTTGCGGCGGGCCGCATCCAGGGTCCGCAACGGTGTGCCCGCGAGGCGGAGCAGGCCGTAGGTGCGGCGGCGGTCCAGGACGGAGGCGGCCGCGGTGATGCCCGCGGAGGCGATCGCGGTGATGAAGGTGACGCCGAGGATGACCCGGGTGGCGTTGGAGAAGTCGTCTGCGAACAACCTGGTCGACCAGTTGATATCGGTTCCGGTGACCGGGTACTGGCCGGGTACGAGGGACGTCAGCGCGGTGCGGGCGCGGTCCAGCTGCTCGGTGCCGCCGGGCATGGTGACGGTGACCTGGACGCTGTTCTCGCCGCCGCCCGTGGCGACCCAGTCGGTGTCCGTGCCGACGTTGGCGGTGATCCCCGCGTGTTCCAGGCGGTGCCGCGCCTCCTGTTGGACCACGGCCACCCGAGCCTTGGGAACAGCCATGGCGAGGGTGTCCGGATGTCCCCACGGCGAGACGCCGGAGATCCCGAAGAGAGCGAAGAACCCGGCCACGAACCCGGCGAGGGTGAGCCCGGAGACCGTACGCCAGCCGCTCTTGGGATCGTTCAGCAGACGGCGGCCGGCCAGCAGGGTCGCCGGCTTCTGGGCAAGTGCGCAGATAATCCGCCCGAGGATGCCGACCACCCACGGGCCGATCACGGACAGGGCGAGGAAGACCACGGCGAAGAACACCAGGGGGCCGTTGACATCACTCTTGTGGTCCTGGGTGAACAAGCCGTAGCCCACGATCACCGCGACGAAGGCCAGGGCGCGCAGGAAGCTCATGCGGGGTGGCTTGGAGCGGCGCGCCACGCCCAGGGGGCCGACGACGACCTGGCGCAGCCCGACGAGCGCGCTGACGACCACCATGGCGACGACACCGGCGAGCACGGCGAGCAGCACCGGGAGCCCCACCCACAGGTCGGCCGCGTACCAGGAGCCGCCCGCCACGGACACCCGCGCGGTGGCCGCCAGGAGCAGTCCGTATCCGATGGTGCCCAGCACTGCGCCCGCCGCGCCGGTGAGGGCCGCCTCGGCGGCGGTCATCCCGGCGATCCGGCCCGGGGTGGCGCCGATGAGCCGCAGTGCTGCGAGGCGCTGGTCACGGCGGGAGACCGACAGGCGGGCGGAGGAGGCGCCCAGGACCAGCAGGGGTACGGCGACGAGGATGGCGGCGATCTTCGCGAGAGCCACGTACCCGCTGCCGATGCCGTCGGTCGAGCGCCGTCCGGTGAAGTCGGCGACCCGGGTGGGGGTGACGGTGTCGCCGGGGCGGCGCGCATCGTCTTCGCGCGGGGTGGTGACGGCGGCGGCGGTGGGCTCGTGGCCGACGACCGCGACCAGTTCGCCGGGGCGGGCCAGCGCCGCGCGGCCGAGGGTTCCCGCCGCGGTGCCGGGGACGGGATGCCGGTCGGTGGGAAGGCCGTGGAGGAGGTCGGCGAGGGCCGGGGAGACCCACACCTCGCCCGGTTTGGGGAAGCGGGGCATGCCGGGCGGGGCGGGGGCCTTCTTGCCCGGAAGCTGTGCCACGTCGACGACCGTGACGGGGGTACCGCCGCTGAAGGTGGTGCCGACGGCCTCGACGGCGACCGGAGCCGCGGACTTGACGGGGGTGCGCCATTCGATGCAGTCGGCTCGCTGCTGGAAGCCGAGGTTGACGGCCACGCAGAGCAGCAGGAGCGCTGTGCTGATGGCGGCCGCGGCGACGGACAGGGATGTGGCCAGCAGCCCGGTGCGGCCTCCGGCGCGGGTCAGCCGCCAGGTCAGGGTCCAGGTGGTGCGATCCAGGGCCGTCCTCGGGTTCGGCGCCCTCATCGGTCGTACCTCGCGTCCGTGTCGGGGCCGGTCGGGTGTCCGGGCGTGCCCCAGGCGGCGAGGCCAGCCGCCTGGGCAGCGTGGGCCGCGGCGTTCGCGCCTGCGGCCCCGTCCGGCGTCCGGTGGTCCTCACTCAGACGGCCGTCACGGACCCGGACGGTGCGGTCGCACCAGCGCGCCACGTCCTCGTCGTGGGTGACCACGACGAGTGCGGTTCCCTGCCTGCGGGTGGTGGTGACCAGCAGGTCGATGACCTCCATGCCGGTGACCTGGTCTAGTGCGCCCGTGGGCTCATCGGCGAAGATCACCTGCGGACTGCCGACCAGCGCGCGGGCGATGGCCACACGCTGCGCCTGCCCGCCGGACAGCTGTCCGGGCCGCCGCTCCTCCATGCCCGTAAGGCCCAGCGGCGGGAACCACTCCCGCGCCTTGTGGACCGCCTGGCGGCGAGGCATGCCGCCGAGCATCAACGGCAGGGCCACGTTCTCGTCGGCGGGCAGCTCCGGCAGCAGCTGGCCGGACTGGAAGACGAAGCCGAAGCGGGTTCGGCGCAGCTCGCTGCGGTGCGGCTCGCCCAGCTGGTCCACGCTCACCCAGGCTCCGTCCGGGGGGAGCCCCGTCTCGCTTCGCTCGCCGGCGAGCAGTACCTGGCCCTCGTCGGGGCGTTCGATGCCGGCGAGGCAGTGCAGCAGGGTGGACTTGCCCGACCCGGACGGGCCCATGATCGCCAACGACTCGCCCGCCGAGACAGACACGTCGACACCGGCCAGGGCGCGGGTCAGACCGTAGGACTTCTTCAGGCCGGCGCCCACCAGGACGGGGTGGGCGGCGGTCGTGCGGTACGAGTTCATCGGGCGGCCTCGACGGTGACGAGGGCGCACAGGACGAGGCACAGCCCGGCGAACGTCGCCAGGGCCACTTGGAGGACGGTGAGGATCTGCATGCCGTCGACGATCCCGCCGTACCACCCGGCCCGTCCTCGGCCGCCGGGCCGGTCCGGGGCGGCCGGCGTCGGCCTGCGGGCCGACCCGCTGCTGCTCCCCCGGACCCCCCGGGGGGTGAGCGCCCGGCCACCGCGTGGTGCAGGAAGCGCTGTGCTCCGTCCCTGGGTGCGGACGTCGTCCTCCGCCTCGTACTGGTACGCGACCGCCAACTGCCGCCGGTCCGACCCGTGAATCGGCCTGCGGGCCGACCCCGGCCGCACACTGTCGGCCGACGGGCCGAAGCGCAGCCGCCGTCCGGCGGGCCACTCTCCTGGTGACAGCCTCACCGCAGCAAGCGCATCGCAGGAGAGAAACATGAAATACGTCGCTGTGTCCCTGGTGACCGCCACCGTCGTGGCCGTGGGCGGAATCGCTTTCGTGGCCGTACCGCGGCTGCTGAGCACAGAGTCGACCAGCACCGTCGGTTCCACCGGGGCCGTGAGCCGTACGGAGGTCGAGAAGCAGGTCCGCGAGAACTACTCCCTGCTGCTCGTCCAGGAGAAGCCGAAATCCGTCAGTTGTGCCGGAGGTCTCAAGGCGCGGCAGCGCGACTCGGTCGAGTGCACTGTGATGTCCGAGAACGGGAAGCGGCAGCAGATCATGGTGTCCGTGACGAAGGCCAACGGGAACCGCGTCTCGTACGACTACGCGGTGCTGGAGCAGTAGGAGTGGCGTCGTCTGGCCCTCACCCGGATGCCGACTCGGCGCGCCGGCTCTTCCGGACGGTCACGCCGTGCCGGAGCCCGCATTACGCAGGCCCAACGGTGGCAGAGCATCGGGATTGAGCTCGGCAAGCACGCGGAGCAGCAGGGAGTGAATGACTGCCCGCTCAGCGGGGGCCAGGGCCGCCAGCGCTTCTCCGTCAAGTCGTTCCACGGCCTCCCGCGCCAGATCGGCGAGCTTCGCGCCGCCGTCGGTGATGGTCAGCTGGACGGTTCTACGGTTCGAAGGGGGATCGTGGCGCGCGAGAAGGCCGCGGTCCACCAGTGCGTTGACAGCGGCGCCCATGGACTGGGGCGTGAAGCCGGTCCTGCGCGCGATCTCCGCCGCGGAGGTTCCCGGCGTCCAGCCGACGTGCTGCAACGCGTTGTGCTGCGCCGCCGTGAGGTCGAGCGAACGCAACGCTCTCTCAAGCCGCGTTCCCATCACGTGGACCATCTGCCACGCCAGGTAGCCCATGCGTGTGGACGGATCTGCGTGTGTGCGGCTCATGAGCGGCTCCGACAGTAAGGTACCTGATATTTCTATGATACAACTATAATGCACCTTGCAATAGAGACGGAGAGCCCTCCCCCATGTCCACATCACCCACTACTTCCGCCGAGGCGCGCCACGCGCCCCATCACCACGCGATGGACACCGCTCCGGCGCCGCAAGGTGCCACCGGAGTAAAGGGAGTTCTGCTACCGGTCGCGATCGTGCTGGTCATCGGCTCGATCTTCGTCAGCGTGTTTCTGGCCGCCTTCCACGCCCCCCGGCCGCACGACCTTCCGGTCGCCGTCGTCGGGACGACCCAACGGCTCGAGCAGGTCACCGGAGGGCTGGAGCTCGGTCTGTCCGGCGGATTCGAGGTGAAGCGCTATCCCGACGAGAACGCGGCCCGCCGCGCGCTGCAGGACCGCAAGGTGTACGCCGCCTATGTCACAGGCTCCGGGAACTCCGCCACGCTGCTGTACGCCGGAGCCAACGGCCCTTCGGTGACCTCGACCGTCACCGGCGCCTTCTCCGGTGTCGCCAAGGCGAACAATGACCGGCTGACCGTACGCGACGTCGTGCCGGCCTCGGCAGGCGACACCCGCGGCATGTCGGTGTTCTACGCCGGGTTCGGCGTCGTGCTGGCCGGCTTCCTGTTCGGCATGATGACCTACCAGATGGCTCCGCGACTGGAGTACCGGTGGAGGCTGGCCAGTCTGGCCTCCTTCAGTGTCCTCGCCGGCGTCCTCGTGGCGGCGATGGCCGGAAGCCTCGGCTTCGCGGCACTGCCCGGGCCCTTCCTGGGCATCGCGGGGATCATCGCACTGCTGGCCGCGGCCGTCGGCAGCGCGACCATGATGTTCATGCGTGTCTTCGGCCGGGCCGGGATGTCGCTGGCCGCCGTGGTCCTGCTGACCTTCGGCAACAGCACGAGCGGTGGCACGCTGCCCGCCGCCTACTTGCCGGAATGGCTGCATCCGCTCTCGGAGGTTCTCCCGGTGGGAGTCGGCGTACGGGCCGTCCAGGGCTTGTCCCACTTCAACAACGACGGTCTGACCACGGGTATCGCTGTCCTGGTGGCATGGATCCTCGTCGCCACCGTGGTGCTCTTCTGGCTTGATGCCCGCGGACCCCGCCGCGCAGCCGTCGACTGACCCGGCTCCCGCCCTGCCCATTCCCAGGCACCGTCCGTGGGGAACGGGATCGGTATCGGTCCATGGCAGAGAGAGGCGGCAGGTCTGTCCGGTATCGTCCCCGGCGAGCAGCACACCTCGCTCTCGTAGACTGCGGCCGTGACCGACGCCGCGTTCCCCACCACCGGATACCTCGCCTGGCAGTTCTCCCAGATCATCGCCGGCCGGCTGGAGCGGGCACTGCGCGCGGAAGACCTCACGCTGGCGCAGCACAACGCTCTGCAGCAGGTCCTCTGGACGCCGGGGGTGTCCTCCGCCGAGATCGCGCGCCGTTCGGGCATCACGGCCCAGTCCATGGGAGCCGCAGTGAGCCAGCTCGTCGAGCGAGGACTACTACGACGTGAGCCGCACCCGACCAGCCGCCGCAGCATGCGGCTGCTCGCGACCGCCGAGGGAGACGCGACCGCTGCTCGTGCCGCTTCGATCGCCCGGCGGATCGAACGGGAGACGACCTCACCACTCTCCCCGGACGACAAGGACAGCATTCACCGTCTGCTCTACCGTTTGGTCGAGGAACTGAACCCCGATGCCCTCGCCATCGACAGGCGCTCCTTGAACTAACCCTGCAGCCCTGGCTGTCCAGCGGATGCCTCTGTCGGCTCCGCCGCGGCGATGTGAGAACGAGACATGGAGAGGCTGAGCGACGGAAAGCCATGACCCGTGCCGAGAGCCGTCCGCCGTCGAACGGATCCATGCGCGGTCGCCCGCGCAGCGAAGCCGTGGAACAGGCCATCATGGAGGGAGTATTGAACCTCCTGGAGGACGGTGTTCCACTGGGTGATCTCTCCGTCGCGCGCATCGCCCGCACCGCCGGCGTCGGCAAAGCGGCCATCTACCGCCGCTGGAGCGACAAGGAGGATCTGTTCGTCGACGTCATGCGCGCTGCCGAGTCCGCCGTACCCGAACTCCCCGGCACCTCGATGCGGGACGACCTCGTCGTTCTTCTGGAGTCACTGCGCCAACGCAGCCTGGTCAGCCGCTTGTCGGCGATCCTGCACAACGCGCACGACCAGACGAGGAGCAGCCCGAAGATATGGGCGGCCTACCATGCCGTCGTGATAACTCCCCGGCGTGACCTCGGCCTGGCGATCCTCAGTCGAGGCCGGACGAACGGGGAACTCCGTACGGACATCGACCTGGAACTGGCTATCGAAATGTTCGTCGCTCCTCTGCTCATCCGCTCGTTCGTCGGCCCCGATCCCGACCTCCCGGACGGACTGGCCGAGCAGATTGTCGACACCGTGCTCAGCGGCCTACGGCCCGCCAACTTCCCAAGCACTTGATCAGAACGGGCCGCCTGAGCGGTGTGAAGGCCTGTCGCCATCCCGATCACGCCCGCCGCACCCAGCGCCCGGTGCACGTGCACGTACTGCGTGCGGTCGATGCCGAGGTCGCGGTGCGCCTGGACGGCTGCGATTGATGCGATTGATGCGATCCGGTGTGCCTGAGGCGGGATGAGGCACGCGAAACTTCGCAGCCGCTGATACGCCCGGTATTGCTTACGTTGCACCCGGGTGACGCCGTCCCCGAGGCCGACGAGCGCCGCGTCCACTGCGGCAGCCAGTTAGGCCATCGCACCGCTCTGGCGCCGAACCGGGTACACCCCGGCCGCTCGGCGGCGTACCCACTTGGCCGCAGCCGAATGCCCTGTGACCGAGGCCACCATCTCCCGGCCGAAGTGGTCGCCTCCAGACACAAGAACAGAAGCTGTCGAACACCACACTGGCAGCGGGGCGGGCACCGGTGGTGCACGGCTTCGCCCACCTCAAAAACTGGCGGGTGCTCGGCAAAGTCCGCACCGACCCTTCCTGGGCGACCGCCCTGGTCAGGGCCCTGCTCCTCCTCACGAACCGCGAAGTGTCCCGGTGACCGACGATCTTCACCGAGGTCATCCACCCACGACCAGCACGAACAACACGAAGCCCGCGCACACCAGACCCGTGACCAGCAACTTCACGATGCACAGTGCTCTATGGGAGACCCGTGCGTATGGTTCGCGGCCCACGCTCGGTGAGGTGGAGGCGGTGGAGGTCTTCGTGGAGCCAGGCGTAGGCGTAGTCGGCCGCGGGGGCGTCGTCGAATATTTCCGGTTCGCTGATAACCGGCGTACTCGGGCGCGCCCAGGAGGACCTCGTCGGACGCATCACGTGTGCCGGTGGCGGCACGGGTTCGTACAGGGCGTCCTCCGACGGGACGAGCCGGACGGTGACTGAGCTGCTGGGCGAGGAGCGGAGGGCAAGCCGCAAACTGGGCGGTTCGAAGAAGTCCTTGCCGCGGGGCGGGGCCGTGTACAGTTCGCCGATCAGCGCGGCGGGGGTGGCGCTGGCCAGGCCGAGGACCGGCTTGAGGTGAGGGAACCAAGTGTCGACGAGCGCAGTGTAGATCTCTACCGCGGCGGTGAGGACTTGCTCGGTGCGCAGCCTGAGCTGCTCTGGGCTGTAAGCGTCCCAGACCCAGTACCTCGGGCGGATGAGTCGTTGGTCGGGAAGAGCATACGGGGAATGCAGCAGGCCGTCAGCGTCAGCCCAGCGGCCACTGCCGAGTTCCTCCTCGAGGCGCAGCAGTTCCGCCTGATAACCGGTGAACCGTGTGCCGAAGCCGCTCCGCACCGGCAGACTCCCCGGCTCGCCGTAGAGGTGATAGCACAGTGCCCGGTGTACGTCTTCCGCACGCAGGGGGGTGAAACGACGAGAGGGCAGTTTCATCAGATCCGCAGCCGCCAGCCACAGGCGCTCCTTGGTGTAGGCGTCGCAGTCGGCCAGATCGAAGTCCTTGCGGCCACACATGGTGTGCAGGCTTGAGGCAACCAGCTTCAGTGTCTTCTGCCAGGGCCAGGCGGCATACTCCACGGCGGCGGCTCCGAATAGCGCCGTCACAGGGCGCACACCCCGCGGTTCTGTCCACCTGTGGGCAGCGGGGATGGCGAGCCCCGGGGTGTGGTCACCGTCGCGTCGCGGGATGTGCAGTCCCAGCCTATTTCCCTCGAGGAACGCATCTACGGTGACTGGGCCGTTCCTCCCCATGGAGAAAAAGATGCGATCCCCTGCTGGGCTGAGCGCTGCCTGCCAGGCATCGAGGGTCTCTTGCAGGCGCTGGCTGACCACGTCCGCCGGCAGATCCGGCCAAGGACCCTCCTCTTCGAACTCAGCCTGCGGGATGGCCTCGTGGACGGCCCAGGCCACGACGCCCGGATGGGCACGCAACAGCGGATCCAGCACTGTACGGGCCGACTCCCAGCCAGAGGAGGCGATTGCCATCGCCAGCCCGTAGCGCCAGCGGTCCAGCAGCTCCACGCTCTGCACCACCTCCGCCAGCACTCCGTTGGCCAGCAATGCCTGCCCGGCGAAGTACTGTTCGAGCACGGGCAGAGCGAAGGCCAGACGCCGGTCTCCGCGACGCACCACCAGCCGGGTTTCCAAAAGCACTTGTACTTCGCCGGGGCTGCCCACATCCGCGGCCGCCGCCACTCCTCCAGCGCTGACACACACCGCGGCGAGTCGGCGCAACAGCCGCTCGGCGCGTTCTTCCTTGACGCTTTCGACATCGCGCAGAGCCCGGGTGACCAACGCGTCCAGGAAGGCCACCGGACTGTTCGGCAGACGTTCATGATCACGCTGGATCTGGGCTGCGATGATGGCGAACAACGGCTGGCGCAGCACGCTGCGCACCATGCCGGATTGGCTGTGGACCGCAATGCCGTTACCGCCGAGCCGGTCCATCAGCGCGGCCGCTTCGTCTGCCGACAGCGCCGGCATCGGCCTGCGCAGCTTCTCGTCCACCTCCAGACCGGGACGGGCCGTGGCCAGGATGCGCCACCGCGCACCTGCCGGGGAAAGCGTCCAACTGCATGCCTGGTCCAGCAGTTCCTTGCCGCGGATCGGCCCGGGCTCTTCCAGCCCGTCCACGATCAGCCGTACCCCACGCACGGCGGGATCCCCGAGGACGGCTGCGGCGCGGGTGGCCGTGTCGATCAGGCTGCCCTGGACGTCCTGCGCTGCAAGACGGACAGGAATGGGGGCTTGCGCGTTAGCGCGTGCGGCAGCGATGTCACGCTGGTGCTGGCGTTCAGCGGCGAGCGACTTGCCCGCCCCGAACACGCCCTCCAGGACCACCACTCCGTGTTCCGGCAATGCAGTCACCGCATCCGGCAAGGCTCCCACCTGAGGAGTGTCGGCGAGTTCTGCCGCGACCACGGCCGATACACCAGCCGCGTGCCAGCGTTCCACCATGCGGATCCTGCAGCTGGCGTCAAGGTCGTCCAAGGAGGCCGCGCCCACGACTCGTTCACCGGTCCCAGCGTGGAGCACGACAACGGTGTTGCCGTGGCCACCTACGACGGTTTCGGCGGAGCCGCCGATGGCAATCGCTCCATCACCCGGAGCCGACACCGTGCCGGGCACAATGGGCCTTGCGCGGTAAGGCGATTTGTTGTGCCGCCTGATGCTGAGGCGCTGCCACCAGGAGACGGTCACGTGCTGTTGCCGTCGCCCGTGACCGCCTCTCCGATGGAGCCGCCCGCGGCCACCGACTTGGTACCGGATGCTTCCGCCCGGCCACCCAGTGCTGGCGATCCAGGCGCAGGAGTTGGGGTACCCCCAGTGCGCTGATTGTTGCTGCCCGTCACGGCCCTGCCGATACTGCCGCCGGCGGCGACGGACCCCGCTCCCGACGCGGTGGCCTGGCTGGTGGTCTGGGCGGATTGGAGCACCAGAGCGCGCACGGCGAACACCGTCATGACAAGCGTGACGGTATCGGCAGCCAGGCCCGCCACGATGCCCGCCGTGCTGAGATCCTTCAACCACAGCAACAGTGTCACTCCTGCACAAGTGAGGCCGGCTGCTGCTGCCACTGCCCACACCACGCCCCTGCGCCAGCCGGTCATCACGACAACGCCTCCTGCTCGTCCTTGTCTTGCGGCACCCTAACCGAAGGACGGTGAAGTACGGGGCGCGTGCGTTTTCAGTCTGCTGCGGATGCCGCGTCGCCCAGTGCACCACGTGCCCAGAAGCCCAGCGGGCTCGCACCGGCTACGGACTGGGAGAACGGAATCCAGCGCTGGCCACTCCCGCAGTGGTCTTCGTAGATCCCGGCGTCATAGGCCTCGTTCGTCACCAGAGCCACCACACCGACCGTGTCTCCCGCATACGCATCGTGGAGAGCTGTTGTCTCGGCATGAGCCCGGATGGTTTTCACGAAGGACGGGCTGGAGATGCGGGAACCGTCGTATTCACCGAATCCCTCATGCAGGACAAGCCGCAACTGCGGCAGGAGATAGCCATCCTTGCGCGTGGCATTGGCCCAGTCCGCAGCCATCATGCGATCCAGTTCGGACAGCAGGAAGGCTCCCACCATGCGCATGTCCGCTGCCCCGGTGAACAAAAGCAGGTTCTCGCCGCTGTCCTGTTCCTCTCCGTAGGCCACCAGCCCCTGAGCGCCAACCTGGTGCAGTGCCTGTTCCACGTAGGACTGCACCAGACGCCGACCGGGATGCATCGAGACAGCCTGCCCGACCCAGTTGACCAGGCCGATCAGCACAGGGACGACGACCTTGACCTTGACGGCGGGAAAGGCTCCAGTCTCCTCGTCTGTAGGCATCGAACCCGCCGGGCCGCCTCCACCACCGAAAATCAGATAGTGATGGATGATGTTGTTGTCGCCAGTCACGGCAATCTCTACGTCGCCGCCGACCGCGATTGCCCGATCGCCCATGGCCCCAACCGATGGGACAGAGTTCAACTCCGACACGACCACATCTCTCCCCACCTGCTGTACGGCCCCCGCACACTGGCAGCAAAAGGCTGACTGTGCGTACGATCGGCCAGCGTATGGCGTGCGCCGAGCTGTTTACTGCCGTTTGGTAATCTGTCCATCAAGCATCGACCGGCGTCCAGGACAGATGGCAGTCGCGCAGACTGTGCCCCAGCAGGGGCTCAAGGTCGGTAAGGGCCGTACTCAGGCACTCCAGGGCATCGGCGCTGATGCGATGGACGATCTCCTCATCCCGTTCGGCGTCTGCCGCGGCACCAGGCATACGCATCGTGGAGACCTTGTGAACGGCATCGTATGACCACAGACCGGCGCGCGGTGAGGTGTGGTCCAAAGACTGCGGGCGGTGACGGTGGTAATCCATGCCCCGCCGCTGTTCCAGCGCAACAAACCGCGGATCGGTTTGCAGCAGTCGTAGCCGCGCCACAAGATCCTGCAGAGACGTTAGGCCGCTTGTCGCGGCCACTGCTGGCAGCAACGTGGACCAGACGTCGCCTGTAGGGGAGAACGTCAGCCAGGCATCCTTCAGGTCGGTGCCCGGGGGAAAGCCCTGCGCCTTCTTCAAGCGCTTCGCCTGGTTTACCTCGCAGGCGGCAGCCGAGTGGCACAAGACGGTCCGCAAAACCAGGTTGGCCAGCCCGTGAGCAGCACCGAGAACAAAATGTGTACTCATCTCGCACAGCGCGCGCACCGCCATCCGCCGACTGTGTTCAAGGACGGCCGCTTGCTGCGGATCAACGATTGCGGCGCCCAGCCGGTGTCGCTGCGCATCCAGTTCTGCGGCCCGGGCTAGGGCGAGTTGCTCTCCAATGCTGCCCATCAACCCATGGATCTCCACCACCCGGTTGATCAGCGGCCCGTAACCCGGGACACCAGCCTGCCGCAAACTCTCTTCCGAAGCCCAGCCTGCTAGGGCCCCGCGGCTGCTGAAAGCCTGCCAGCGCATTGCTATCGCCTCCACGTCCTCGCGTAGGTCGATGGCTGCTGCCGCCTCGTCCCGCGCACCTGAAGGAGGAGCAAACGAGGAGAAACTCATGGCCGAGGTCCACTCTTGCGTCATCCGTGCAGCGTACGCAGCAGCCGGCTCAAGAAGCGCAGTGTCGGTCGCGATGGACCCCGTTCCCGTCGGCGCTGACCTGGGTTCCGCTGGTGGCAGGTGCGGCCGACTGCGCGAATTGGGCGTACAGCGCAAGGGCGATGCCCCACAGACTTGCGATGCCACCTCCGACGCTGGCCCACGGGTCCACCGCGTCGACGTCGACAACGGCACCGACAATCAATGCGACCATGCCGGCACCTCAGAGTCCGATTCTGGTGTACATGAGCGGCTTCCTGTCTCGATCAACTCATGTGCCTGGTCGACGGCCAGCAGGTCACACCTGCCGTCGTGGTGCGGCCTCAGCCGGTCCATCTCATCGGTGTGGGTTGGTCATTGAAGCGTCGAGCGCTCGGAACGGCCCGCTCTGCGATGCTGGGTGCTCACTCTCTCGTAGCAGCGGCCCCAGTACGGCTGGCAGAGCCTGGGGCGCTGTCCGGCGAATGCCCTCCAAACAGGTGCTCCACGGGGCAAGGCTCAGTGCTTCGACTGCGGCTTCACGGCCTGCGGGGCAGTCCCCCCATCCTTCGGCCGCGGCGGCCCGGAGGCGGCCTCGCTGGCGTTCCGTCCAGTCTTCCGTCGACTCCAAGGTGGCTGTCAGCAAGGCACCAGCCTCGTCGGTGAACTCGTCGGCGTAGTTTGGGGCGCCGTGTCGATGGGCGGTCGCCCCGATGGCGCACAGTGCGCGCACCTGGTCCGCGGGGTCCCAGAGGGCGCGGGCGGCAACAGCGGCTTCAGCGTACTGTCGCTTGGCCGCCGCGAGGTCCACGACGTTGAGCAGAGGGAAGTTGCGCTGCTCAACGGGGTGTTCCGCGGCGCACAGGTCGATGGCAATGAGGAAGTCTCCGCGCCGAGCGGCCCAGCAGGCGACTTCATCAAGCACCCGCTCTCGCTGGAGCCCTTGCGGCAGGGTCCATGCGAGTTCGCGACCTACTGCGTAATGCCCGGAAGCCGCAAGAGCCTCGGCCAATGCGGCAGCGGCCTCATCCCCGCTGGGACTGTCATCCGGCAGTGCGTTGAGCAGGGACCAGGCCCGGTCGTGCTGGTCAGTCCAGGCCAGAGCAGCCACGACCGAGGCGAGGTCCTGCAGGTGATCTTGCACATTCGTGCTCTGTTCTGCAAGGAAAGCCGCCTCAGCGGTCATGTCCTCGCCTTCCGGGGTGTTGCCGGAAACCGCCGTCAATCCAGCGGCACTGCCACACAAAGCACCCCGCTCCGAACGTCGCCCAGGGCCTGCGATGTGCAGGCTAAGGGCAGCGGCGAGACCAGTGTGGCCGTGGCGGAGCAGCAGTGCCACCTGTTCCGACAGCGCGTGGTCGGTCCAATCCGGGCTGATCAGAATATCGGCCAGGGCGTGGGCATGACGGGCCAGGGCCGAGTTCCGTAGGATGCCGTCCGCCCTGGCCAGGGACTTCGCGGTCAACGCCAGTGCCTCCGCCTGGTCAGCCGCTCGTGGCAGGAGATCAAGGGCAGCCAGTGCGCGGGGAGTTGAACCGGCTTTCGCCCATACGGTGGCGATCGGCGCGGCAAGGCGCGCAGCACGAGGAGACGAAGCCAAGTGCCCCACGAGAGATAGTGCTTTGTCATCCTCCCCGCGCTCGGCGAGACCTCCCGCGATGGCCGCGAGGACCTCCGCCCGGATCCAGTTCTGCTCAACGGTGTCGGCTACGGCGTCCGCCGCGTCGTCCTGCCCGTCCTTGGTGAAGGCCTTGGCAAGTGCGGCAAGGGCCGCTACGCGGTGGTCGCTCGACACGAGGGTCATTGGCGGTAGACCGTTCTCGATCTCTCGCATCTCCTGGATCAGGCTGGCCGCCACGCCCATGGAACCACGCCGGGCCGCCGCCGCTGCCACCCAGCCGAGCGCTTGTGCCCGGCGCCAGGGGTCCTCGATCGCGCGGGCGATGTCCGCGCCCTGGTCCGGCTTGTCGGAAACTGCCGCGCCGGCGGCCGCTTTCCTGAGAGCTATGGCCTGCCCGTCCGGCTCGTCAATCTTCCGGGCGGCCTCAACGGCAAGGCCCGGAGCGCCCGTTCGGGCAAGGACCACGGCCAGTTCGGCGACGTGATGGACGTCGCCCCACCCGGTGTTTCCCCGGGTCGCGTCCGAGGCTTCCTGCGCCAGGACCTGTGCCCGCGCACGGTCTCCGGCCGCGAGGTGGGCGGCCGCCAGGTACGCCAACGCTCGGCTCCGGCTGCGGGGAGAGCTCAAGCTGTGGGCCAGTTCAGTGGCCCACTCGAGATCGTCCGACATCTCTGCCAGTCCCCTCACCATGTCCGCCGCAGCCTCTTCCCGTGCCGCTGTCGCCGTAAGGGGAGCCAGCAATTCGACAGCCGACTTGTACTGTTGGGCCAGAGCCAGAGCGAGTGCGGCCATCGTGAGACCGTCGGCGCGCTGGTTGTTCGCGGTCACCTCATCCGCGAGGGCAGCGGCCTCGTGGGCCAGGTCCGCTGCTTCGCCGACCTCGCCGGAGGTGACCAGCAACGCTGCGACGCGAGCCAGGGATGTCATTCGCTTGTACGGGTCGGACAGCGACCGGCAGATCTCGGCTGCCCGCCTCGGTTCACCGGCATGGGCGAGGACGAGAGCAGCTGGGACCAGGGCACGCTCTCCTCCCTCCGCGAGGGCTTCGGCGAGGGCTTCCTCGGCCACGACGAGCGCATCGGTATGCCCGTCCTCGACCATCGCCGAGGCGGCATTTGCCAGCAACTCAGCCCGCAGGCCGCGGTCACGCACCGTCCGGATGACTGCCACAGCCTGCGGACAGTCGCTATCCAGGATCATGGCCTGCGCCGCTATGACCGGCACTGCGTCGGGAAGGGAGGCGGCGGCCGCACGAGCGAGGATCTCCGCCGTACCGCGCTGCCCCGCGTACAGGGCGGCTGTGGCCGCTGACGCCAGGACCTCGTTCTGCCCTTGCTGGGGCACCTGCGCACACGCCATGTTGTACGCCCGGTTCGTGGAACCGACTACGGCCAGCATGACCACCGCATACGTCGCGGCCTCCGTACGCCCCTGTCCGACTACAGCATCGGCCAGTTGGGCTGCCTCGTCGGCCACTTCCGTCGCACGCTGCAGCTCACCGTTCGCGACCAGCACCCGGACTACTTCCACGAGGGCTCTCAGACAGGCCACTTCACTCTGCCGGGCTCGAGCCAGGCTGACAGCGCGCCGGACCCGCCCCAGACCCGCCCACACCGCGATCAAGGCGTCCGGGAGACTCTCGCTGCGCGAAAGCAGGGCGTCGCGCCTCACGGCGAGCATGAATGCATCAGCAACATCGGCAGGATCCCCGCCGCCCCCGGCCACAAGGGCCTCGAACGCCGCGGACAGCTCGGCCAGCCCATCCAGATCGGAACCGGACCGCTGCCACAGCCGCGTGTGACGGTGAGCGTCACCGGCCAGTCGAACAAGCCGTCGCGTATCACCCTGTGCGCGCAGCAGTTGGCCGTAGCCGCGGAGCAGATACTCCGGTGTGTGGGGCGGCCAGCGCCGCACTTGGAAGCTGTCCGCCCACTCGTGCAAACGCTCGCGATTCGCCGCCAGTTCCTCTTCGGTGAGCAATTCGACCGCGCTACGCCTGATCTCCTCATGGGCCAGGACGTAGACACCGGAAGCGGACGCACCGGCGTCCTGGGAAGACCAGTGCGGCGTACGGACACGGAAGGCCCGCCCGGTAACGGTGCTCAATTCCTTTTCAACCAGCCGGGGACGAGTGTCTGCCAGGAGTGCGAGGTCCGCCGCCGTCAGGCCGCCACCGGCCGCCGTCACCAGCCCCAGCAGTTGCCGTGCGAGGCCGCCGGCCTGCAGCATCCGCATGAGGCTGTCCTCCGCCTCCCGTCGCACGGCTTCCGCGTACGGCGACGGTCTCAACCATCGGTCGATGGCAGCACTTCTCAGCGGATGCGCGGGGGGCACATCGTCCGGGATGGGAGGATGCGGCCGCCCGGCTACCATCACCCGCATTCCGTGCCTGGGCGAGCGCGGCAGTAGCGCGGCAATGCTGTGGCTTCCGGGGCCCGCAAGCACCCCGCAGTCCTCGTCCAGACCGTCGACGATGAGCACCAGTCGTCTGCCGCGGCTCGCACACAGGGCTGCCGCCCGGTCCATCGCGGAGAGCAGGCTCTCCTCGCGCATGTGCTCGGTGACCGCTGGTTCCTCCTCACCCAGCAGTGCGTAGAACTGCCGGTGGACCACCTCGCAGTAAGCGTCACGGTCGTTTTGCCGATTCAAGCGCGATGTGATGAAGAAGGACACGACATCGACCCCGGTAGGGGGCTCCATGACGAACTGGGCCATGAGAGCCGTCTTTCCGGCCCATGCGGGGGCGAGCCACCTCCAGTACGCGTCCTCGGCCCTATCGGCATCCTCCCGCGTGGTGCAGAACTCCGCCATCAGTGCCAGTTCTTGAGAACGTCCGCGGAACTCGGCGGCTGCCAGGGACTCCACTTGGTAGCGGTAGTTGGACGTCGAGACTCGCTGTGGGGAGGCACCGAACTGGAACTGATTGCCGTCGCCCGTGACGACCAGACCGATGTCCCCCGCCGCCACCACAGATCGGGCACCGGTCGCCATAGGCATGCCCTCCAGGGGCAGCGACTGCTGTCGCCATGGACGGCCCCACCGCTTACCCAACGTGCCGGGCCTCCCCCACATCCGATGGAGCTCCGTGCCCACGCATCACTGGATCCCGGACAGAAGATCCTGATACATCGTCTCGACGAGTCTAGTCCCGCGAAATCACACGGCTTCCCGGATACGGACGAGGACTTCAGGGCCCGGGCACCAATGGATGCGACGTTGCTGCTGCTCAGCGCTGTCCTCGTTCACATGCTGCCCGCGCGGCCCCCGCGAACAGCCCTTCGGCCACCAGCCGACGGACTGCAGCGGCATTGGTGTCGACCTGGAATCTTGCGCTCCGGGTCTGCCGGAGGTGGTATGCCCCGGTTCTGACGGAGTCGGGTTGCTGGACAATTGACGATCCAGCAGCCTCCGGAGGCCGGGTCCGCCACCCAGCCGCCTGAACTTCCGCACCCGAGGCGCGACCACGGGCCCCGACCCTCGCCAGCCTGCCCAACACCATCCCGGGAAAACCAAGCCGCGGTCGTGCAGGCATCACCACCCCGTTCAATTCCGGCGTTAACAAGGGCCGCATCACCGATCTGAAACTCCAAGAAGCGGATCATGGCCAGCAGCGCGGGAGTCCCGTTGCTCCGCCACCGTGTCATCCTCATGACCTTGCTCCGACGCCGCCACATGTGACGGAGCGCAACCGGCGCATGGTGGCGCATCCCAGCTTCACGGAATTCTCGCCAGGGCCGCGTTCACGTGTACGCCGACACTCATGAGCCTCACGTCTACAGAGCCCGCGCGCCACATGCTCCGCATCGGCTGCAGCACGCGGAGCGTCACCACGTCTCCACTTCGGGCACTCGACAGCGGCGAGTCCGAGTGCAACGGAGCCCACGAAGGATGCTGCAGCCCCTCTTGACCAGTCATATGAAGAGGTCCAGCCGGATCACCGGCGGGGCCTCTTCGTGTCACCGGCGAGTCACCAACCCCATCTACGCCCTCCCACCCAACGGTCCAGAACTGGACATACATGTCCGCATTGGACTGGCTGGACACCACAAGACGGTTCTGCCTACCTGTGCCATGTGGGACCGGATCGCGCTGTCGCCCAGAGTGGTCCGGTCCATGATCAGCAGTGGGCCACCGCCGCCGGCCTTCCAGACCGCGCCCGGACCGCGGGAGCCCACAAAGCGCTCCAGAGATCCCGACACCCGCCCCCACCTGACAACTAATCACCGACGCCTGAGCATCGCCCGGCAAGAAAAACCTCCAGCAGGCACCTTCTTCCAGGGCCACCGCATCGCAGCCACCCGCCCAGTAATCATCCCCTGGCTTCGCCGGGTCAGCGACCCCCAACACCCCTGCTACCAACCAACCCATCGCGGCACAATACGCCCAACTACCACCAAGATCCGGACCATACGCGGGCCAACTCCCCACATCGAACCCGTCGGGCCGACATCCTTGCTGGTCAGAAGGCTGTACCGCCTGTACCACCAGCAGACGAAGAACCTGCTGGTGGTCTTACAGCACAGCACCCTCCGTATCGCACGGAAAGTGCGGTGCGAGGCGATCAGCGACGGCACCTGGCCTTGTCGACTCTCCACAAGGCGACAGCGCGAGGCCCGTCGATGCATACCGGCGCCTGCCTCAACCACGCCTCAGACCAGCGTTCACTTGGTCACCGTCAAATCCGCGAAGCCGTGGGAAAGCGACTGGGCTTCGAGAAAGACTTCCCGACCTCGCCTGACTGAGCGTCAGAAAAGTCAGCAAAAGTCAGCAAGAGCTCTGCCACAGCCGCTCACAGACGGCCACACCGTGGAACCGCCGCCCGCCCGCTCCCGAGACGGCAACGCTGTCGACCGCCCTCCTGCAAGCGGTCGACAGCGAGAGGCGTTGTCTGGCCGCGCCCCACTCGACAGCGTCACCGACACGTGGGCATTCCTGCAGGTCAACGCACCCTGCCCCGCGGCTTCAACGGCACAGGCGGCAGTTCCGGAGCGGGCAGTGGCGCACCGTCATACCCCTTCACTTCACCGAACCGTGCACCTTCCATCCAGTCCCGACGCGCCTGTACGATCTCTTCGTGGGACCGCCCGATCCAGTTCCAGAACATGATCAGTTCCTCGTCGAACGGCTCACCCCCCAGCAGCATCAGGCCCGCGTCCGACTCGGCGCGCAGCGGGAGTTCGGTGCGGCCGCAGCCGAGGTAGAGCATCGAGCCCGGCAGCAGCGGCACCCCGTCGACGTGGGCCTCGCCGGACATCGACAGCACGGCGTACTCGAAGTCCGGCTCCAGCGGCAGGCGTACGTCCGTGCCGTGGGCGAGGGCCAGGTCGGCGCCGACGATCGGGGTGTACGCCGTGCCCGGCGAGGTCGCCCCGTCGAGGTCGCCGAGGATCAGCGTGGCGGTGAGGCCCGGCGAGGTGATCAGCGGGAGCTCGGCGTGGTGCTCGAAACGCGGTTCGGTGTGCCGGTGGCTGTCCGGGAGGGCGACCCACAGCTGCGCGCCGTGCAGGAGCCGGGCGTGCGGCCTCGGGCTCTCCTCGGAGTGACTGATCGCCCGGCCGGAGGTCATCAGGCCCAGCTCGCGCGGGCGGATCGTCTGGAGGCTGCCGGTGGAGTCGCGGTGCAGCACCTCGCCCTCGTGCAGCCAGCTGACCGTCTGCAGGCCCATGTGGGGGTGCGGCGGGACCTGCATCCCGGGCTCGTCGGCGATGTCGTCGGGGCCGTAGTGGTCGACGAAGCACCAGGCGCCCACCATGCGGCGGCCCAGGTTGGGCAGCAGACGGCGGACCACGCTGGACTCGCCCAGTCTGACGCTGCGCGGACTGAGGAGTTCGCGTACGGGTTCCGCCACCACGAAGCCGCGTCCACCGCACAGGGCGGGAACCGCCTCGCGATCAAGATTGCTCATGCGGCCCAACCTAGCCCCGCCCGGCGCCTCGCGTCAGTCCAACCCCCTGCCCGTCGCCCGGGGCGGGGCACCGCGGCCGGTGGCGGACCCTCGCTCGCCGCCCCGCCCAGGTAGTGGAATGTTTAACAACCTGTCGGAGTTGTAGGCCGTCGAAGGAGGTCAGCAGTGGACACGACGTACTACGACCACGGAACGCCGGCCGAGCGCTGGGAGCGCGGACGGATGTTCTTCGAGGCCAGGGACTACGCCGCCGCGGCGCGCGTACTGGACGGGCTGGTCGAGGAGGTGCCGGAGCAGACCGGACCGCGGCTGCTGCTGGCGCGCTCCTACTACCACTCGGCACAACTGCGGCGCGCGGAGGCCGAGTTGCGCATCCTCGTCGAGCGCGACCCGGTGGAGCACTACGCCCGGCTGATGCTCGGCCGCACCCTGGAGCGGCAGGGCCGGCCCGAGGAGGCCGAGTCGCACCTGCGCATCGCCTCGGCGCTCGCGGGCGACTTCGAGCAGATCTAGGGCCTCGTGTACGGATCAGGCGGCCCGCTTGCGGGCCTCGGGGCCTGATCCGTACCGCTCCGGACTGATCCGGGGGCCAGACCTAGTAGGCCGAAGTGGGCTGTCGCCTCGGGCCACACGGTCAGCCCGATAGCGGGCGCCGGGCGAAAGGGCGGGGTGTCGAAGCTCCCGGGATCGTTGCCGGTGTGAGCGGCGGGGCGGGCCGGGGCCCCGTGTGACGATTCTGTACTTCTCCGAACCCGTCTCGCGGGTCAGAATGCTGGCGAGGCAACCGAGGACGGTCTCCGCACGCACGTGTGTCGGTGGGAGCGCCCGGCGGGATCGGAGTGGGGACGGAAATGATCGGGACCAGCTTCCGCAGCGAGGACTGGCCTGCGGAGGAGAGGTTCGACCGATGGCGGGAACTGGTCGGCCGGACCCGCTCCAGCGAGAGCGTCAGTGCCCACGCCGCGGACTTCCGGGGTGATATAAGGCTGATGGAACTGGGGCCGGTGACCGTGATGCGGACGTCGTTCCTGCCGACGCGTTTTCGGCGGAGCCCCGAAATGGTGCGCCGGTCCGACCCCGAGCTGTATCACCTGACATTGCTGCTCGACGGAGAGCTCGGTCTCGAACACGCCGGGCGGAACAGCAGGTTCGGCCCATATGACCTGCACCTGGCGGAAAGCTCGCGGCCCTACGACCTCGGGCCGACGGACGACCGTGAGCGCCGTGCCGTCAAGGGAGTGGGAGTGGACTTCCCCAAGGCGCTGCTGCCCCTGCCACCGCACCGGGTCCACGAGTTGCTGGGCCAGGGTCTGCCGGGAGAAGAGGGCGTGGGGGCGTTGCTGGCGGATTTCCTGGTCGGTCTGGCCCGTCAGGCGGAGACCCTCCAGCCCGCCGACGCCCGGCGCCTGGGCACGGTCGTACTCGACCTGCTGTCGGCGTGGTTCGCGCAACTGATGGACACAGAGGCGGCGTTGTCTCCGGAGACCCGCCAGAAGGTCACGGTGGAGCGCATCCTGGCGTTCATCCGGCAGAACCTGCACGATCCGGAACTGACGCCACCCGTGATCGCCGCCGCGCACCACATCTCCCTAAGCTACCTCCACCGGATCTTCCAGCAGCGGTCGCAGGGAGAGACAGTGGCGGCCTGGATCCGCAACCGGCGGCTGGAGGGCGCCCGCCGCGACCTGGCGGACCCCTCGCTGCACGGCACGCCCATCCACACCATCGCCGCCCGCTGGGGCTTCCCCCGCGCCTCCGACTTCACCCGCGCCTTCCGCGCCACCCACGGGCAGTCGCCCAGGGAGTTCCGGCTCCAAACGGTGTAGACGCAACGCAAACGAAGTGTGGACCGACTGACAACGACAGCCGGACGTACTGGGGGCATTCTCGATCAAGCGCAGCCCGGAAGTGTCAGTCGCGCGGTCGACCCGCTCCGTCATCACAGGGCGGGATGTGAGAGAGAAGGACATCCCATGCGTTTGAAGGCCCTGACCGTGGCTGCTGCAGCCGCCGGCGCCCTTGTTTTCGGTGCGGTGCCGGCCGATGCGGCACCGTACTGGCAGACCGTGAACACGGGCAGCTCAGACTGGTTCTGCACTGCGTACAAGCATCACTCGGTGTCCGACCACGTCAACTGGAAGGTGTGCGAAGTCACCAACGCGAGCAACGACGCCCAGGTCGTCGTGATCGTCCAGAACGCGGCAAGCACGGCGATCAGCATCGGGGGCTCCGTCAAAAGCAGCTACGGCAGCTCGGGAACGTGCTTCACATCCACACTCAACCCCGGCTTCACTCGCGGATGTTACGGGCAGACCGTTCGCTACTCCAGCGATGGCTGGTGGATACAGGGGACGCTCACCGTCAACGGTGTCACCGACATTTGGACCAGCTAGCTAGCTGGAGGCGTCGGCCATCTGCTGCTCGTGGTGGTGCTTGAGCGCGTCCCGGGCCGCGAGGACGTCGCCCGGAGCGAGGCTGCTCCAGAACGGGTGCGTGATGATCGCCTGGGCGAGGTCGATCTCCCGCGTCCGTAGCCGGGCGATCTCCGCCGCGTCCTGGGGATCCCAGCCGGGGGAGGCGGGCCGCCAGGCGTTGTCGTGCGTCTCCCACGCGTCCATCCTCGCCGCCTGGGCCGGCGCCTGCCCCACCTGCCACCGCGACATACCCACACCACTACGAACCTGACCAAGCCCTACTAGGCCCCGCACATCACTGTCCGCCCCCGCCTGGCGCCATCTCCCGACGGGGGCGGACCTCTGTCCCTGTCGGAATACAGCGGGGTCGCCGCGCGCGGGATCAGGAACAGGGTGACCGCCGAGCCGGCCGAGGACGGCGCCGACAACGGAGTGCCGACGGCGGCGCCCCGGGCGGCGCGACCGACCGCCGTCCACACCGGCGGCCGGCTGCGGGCCTCCGGTCCCGGCGCCGGCAGCGCGGCGACCCGGCGCGGCACCGAGCCGGCGATGGCGGCACCGGCCAGGGCCGGCGTGGAGGCGCCCCGTCGGCCCGGCCGGCAGGGCGGAGGCGCCGATCGCGCGCGCCCCCACCCGCCGGATCACCGGTGAGCAGCCGGGTGGCCGCGTGGGTGCGGCCGCGGTGCGGCGAGCCGGGCGACCACGCGGCCAGCGGCAGGCCGAGCGCGCTCACCTCCTCCGCCGGGTCACCTCGCGGCGGCACTGCCGTCCCGTGGCCGGCGTGCCCGCCGGTGGGCGATCTCGCCGAGGGTCACGTCGGCGACGACGAAGGCGGCCAGCGGGATGCCGAGCAGCGGCACGAACCAGCCGAGGACCACGATCGCGGCCACGCACGGCAGCAGGACGTACGGCGACACCTCCTGCCAGGCCCCGCGCGGGACGGGCCGGCCGAAGGAGGAGCCGCGGCCGCGCTGCCACCACATGCGGTAGCCCCACAGGATCAGCAGGACGAGCGACAGCGCGAGGAGCATCAGCGCGATCTGGTTGGCCAGGCCGAACAGGACTCCGGTGTGCAGGTCGATGCCCCAGCGGGTCAGCTTGGCGAGCAGCGGGTGATCGGCGAACCGCAGGACGTCGGTCACCTCGCCGGTGGCCGGGTCGACCGCGACGGCGTCCTGCTTCTCGGGCCAGCTGCGCTGCACCTGCCGCACCACGTACGCGGAGGTCGCGTCGGCGGGCGGGACGACCTCGACCGGGTT
The DNA here is from genome assembly GCF_040605435.1 of Streptomyces sp. NPDC005574. Taxonomy (NCBI): domain Bacteria; kingdom Bacillati; phylum Actinomycetota; class Actinomycetes; order Kitasatosporales; family Streptomycetaceae; genus Streptomyces; species Streptomyces sp. NPDC005574. The sequence goes on along the minus strand of NZ_JBEXCW010000018.1, from coordinate 8,402 downwards.
GCCGAGCCCCTCGGCGCGGGCGGCGGCCAGCACCCTGTCGAGGCCGACGCCGTGGCCGGCGTCCCCGGCGGCGGCGGACGCGCCGTGCCCGGCGTGCTCGCCGCCGGCCGCCGCCGACACCGAGGGGGTGGCCTGGCCGAGCGAGGTCCGCAACTCGTCGATGTTCGCTCCGGCGTACGTCGACCAGGTCAGGCCGGTCGCCGAGAGGAAGACGAACCCGGCGGCGGCCCAGACGCCGACCGTGCCGTGCAGTCCGAGGGTGCGGCGCCGGCCGCTCGTGCCCCGCACCTTGCGCAGCGCGCGGCGGCGGGAGAACCACAGCACCAGACCGCCGCCCGCGATCACCCACAGCCAGCTCGCGGCGAACTCGCTGTAGAGGCGGCCGGTCTCACCGAGGCGCAGGTCGCGGTGGAACTCGTCGATCCAGGTGCGCAGCGGCAACGCCCCGGTGGAGCCGTACTGTTCGAGAGCGCCGCGCACCTCGCCGGTGTACGGGTCGACGAAGACGGCGAGGCTGTGATCGGGGTCGACGCCCGCGACGCCGGACAGCATGACCCTGGTGGTCGCGCCGGCCTCCGGGGAGGGCCGTACGGCGGAGATCGTGCCCTCGGGGTGGGCCTCGCGGGCGGCGGCGACCTGCCGGGACAGGGGCAGTTCGGTGTCGCCGACGGGCACCGTCGTCTCGTGGGCGTACACGAGCTTCTCGGCCTGGAAGGCACCGGCGTACAGGAAGCCGGTGAGGGCGGCGACCAGCAGGAACGGCGCGACGAACACACCGGCGTAGAAGTGCAGACGCAGCACGAGCGGGCGCAGGGGTGCCCAGGGGCCGGGGGGCGGCGCCGGGGCGGCCGGCGGGGCCTGGTCCGTGATGGTCGGGGGTGCGGTGGACATCGGCGGCTTCTCCGGGGGCGCGAAGGGTGCGGGACCGGGACCCGCGGGCGGGGACCGGGCACGGCACCGGAACGGCGGGCCGTGGTGGTCCAGTAGTCGGGGGACGGAGACGTCGAGTTCCCGCGGGCATGAGTGGTGTGCGTCACACGGGACGCGCCCGGGGGCCATGGACCGACGTGGCATCCTGGCGCGATGGCAACCGCACATGATCACGCGTCCCTGGCCGAGCAGGTGGAGGAACTCCTCGCCGCCGACGGCCCGTTGACCATCGTCGCGGCAGGCGAGCCAGTGCTGCGGCGCGCGGCCGAGCCCTTCGACGGGCAGCTGGACGACGCGCTGCTGGCCCGCTTCGTCGAGGCGCTGCGCGTGACGATGCACGCGGCGCCGGGTGTGGGCCTCGCCGCACCGCAGGTGGGGGTGGCGCTGCGGATCGCGGTCGTCGAGGACCCGGCTCCGGTGCCGGAAGAGGTACGGCTGGCGCGCGGGCGGGTGCCGCAGCCGTTCCGGGTGCTGGTCAATCCGTCGTACGAGCCCGTCGGCGGCGGGCGGGCCGCGTTCTTCGAGGGCTGTCTGAGCGTGCCGGGCTGGCAGGCGGTGGTGGCGCGGCCGGCCGAGGTGCGGCTGACGTGCCGGGACGAGCACGGCCGCGCGGTCGACGAGGTGTTCACGGGCTGGCCGGCGCGCATCGTGCAGCACGAGACGGACCATCTCGACGGCACCCTCTACCTCGACCGCGCGGAGCCGCGCTCGCTCTCCTCGAACCAGGCCATGGCGGAGCGGTGGTCGCAGGCGACGCCGGAACAGGCCGCGCGGGCGCTCGGCTTCGAGCTGCCCCGCTGACCGTCCGGCGCCACCGGCCCTGCCCGCGGGGTCAGTTGTCCCGGTACGCCTCCAGCAGCCGCAGCCACACCTCGCTGATCGTCGGGTAGGCGGGCACCGCGTGCCACAGCCTGCCGATCGGCACCTGTCCGGCCACCGCGACGGTCGCCGAGTGGATCAGCTCGCCGACGCCCGGGCCGACGAAGGTGACGCCGAGCAGGATCTCCCGGTCGAGGTCGACGACCATGCGGGCCCGGCCCCGGTAGCCGTCGCCGTACAGACCGGCGCCGGCGACCCCGGCGAGGTCCTGGTCGACGGCGCGGACCCGGTGTCCGGCCGCTTCCGCCTCCGCGAGGGACAGGCCCACGGCGGCGGCCTCCGGGTCGGTGAACACGACCTGGGGCACCGCGGCGTGGTCGGCGGTCGCCGCGTGGGCGCCCCAGGGCCCGGACTCCAGGTGCGGGGCGCCGGTGGCGCGGGCGGCGATGGCGGCCCCCGCGATCCGGGCCTGGTACTTGCCCTGGTGGGTGAGCAGGGCGCGGTGGTTGACGTCACCGACGCCGTAGAGCCAGTCGCTTCCGGTCACCCGCAGGCTGTCGTCGACGCTCAGCCAGGAGCCCGGTTCCAGTCCGACGGTGTCCAGGCCGATGTCGTCGGTGCGCGGGGCGCGGCCGGTGGCGAAGAGGATCTCGTCGGCCTCGATCCGGTCGCCGGCGCCGGTGACGACGACGACCGTGCCGTCCTCGCGGGTCACGGACTCGACCGAGGTGCCGGTGCGCACGTCGACGCCCGCCTCGCCGAGGGCCTCGGCGACCAGTTCACCGGCGAAGGGCTCCATGCGGTTGAGCAGGCCCTTGCCGCGGACGAGCAGGGTGACCTCGGAGCCGAGGGCCCGCCAGGCGGTGGCCATCTCGGTGGCGACGACCCCGCCGCCGACCACGACCAGCCGGCCCGGCACCGTCTTCGCGCTGGTGGCCTCGCGGCTGGTCCACGGGCGCACGTCGGCGAGCCCGGGCAGGTCGGGCAGGACCGCGCCGGTGCCGGTGCACACGGCGACGGCGTGCCGGGCGGTCAGGACCCGCCGTTCGCCGCCGGGGCCGGTGACGGTGAGGGTGCGCTCGCCGGTGAGGCGGCCGTGTCCGCGGTAGAGGTCGGCGCCGATGCCGTCGAGCCAGGCGACCTGGCCGTCGTCCTTCCAGTGGGAGGTGTACTCGTCGCGGTGGGCCAGGACCTCGGCCGCGTCGAGGGGGCCCTGCACCGACCGGCGCAGGCCGGGTACGCGGCGGGCGTCGGCGCGGGCGATGACCGGGCGCAGCAGGGCCTTGCTGGGCATGCAGGCCCAGTACGAGCACTCGCCGCCGACGAGCTCGCTCTCCACGACCGCGGTGGAGAGGCCGGCCGCGCGGGTGCGGCCGGCCACGTTCTCCCCCACGGGCCCGGCACCGAGCACCACGACGTCGTACTGGATGGTTTCCGTTTCCGTCATGGGGTCAGTCTGGTGGGTGGTGTGCGCGGAGGCCACATGGGTACGTGCGCCGACACCGAGCGGAATACGAGGCCGGTCCGCCGTGTTGTCGCGACGGCTTCGCCCCGACACCAGGAAGAGGGAACCACCCATGAGCAGCACCGTGGAGCTGACCAAGGAGAACTTCGACGAGACGGTCACGGACAACGACTTCGTCCTGATCGATTTCTGGGCGTCCTGGTGCGGCCCGTGCCGTCAGTTCGCGCCGGTCTACGAGAAGGCGGCGGAGGCGAACCCGGACCTCGTGTTCGGCAAGGTGGACACCGAGGCGCAGCCCGAACTGGCCGCGGCCTTCAACATCCAGTCGATTCCCACGCTGATGATCGTCCGTGACCGCGTCGCCGTGTTCGCGCAGCCGGGCGCCCTGCCCGAGGCCGCGCTGACGGACGTCATCGGACAGGCCCGCAAGCTCGACATGGACGAGGTCCGCAAGTCGGTCGCGGAGCAGCAGGGTCAGGCCGGGCAGTCCGAAGCCTGAGCCGCACCGGCTCCGCGGCGGGTGAGCGGGTCAGCTGGAGTCGCGGTGCACCACCGACGCGCCGAGCACCTCGTGCGTCTCGGGCGGACCGTCCGGGTCGCGTACCGCCCGGTCCACCAGTTCGGCGAGGTCGCGGCCGGCCGGCAGCTCGATGTGGACCGTGCTCAGCCTGGGCCGCAGCAGCCGGCCGAGCATCAGGTCGTCGGCGCCGATGACGGCCGTGTCCCGGGGGATGTCGACGCCCTCGTCCTGAAGGGCGCGCATCAGGAGCATCGCGTACTCGTCGTTGTAGGCGAACACCGCGTCCAGACCCAGGGCGCGCCAGCGGGCGGCGAGCCGTGCGGCGGCCTCCTCCTCGTAGGGCAGCGGCAGTTCGGTGAGGGTGGCGTCCGTGTCGCGCAGCGCGCGGCGCACCCCCGCGAGACGGGGCCGCGAGAACATCTCGAGCCCGGCTCTGTCGGGAAGTACGACGCCGATCCGGCGGCGGCCGCGCGCGTACAGGTGGGCCGCCGCGCAGTGGCCGACGCTCTCGTGGTCCATGAGCAGCGCGTGGGCGCCCTCGACCCGTTCGGGGCCGAGGGTGAGCACGGCGCGGGCGCCGGAGCGCTTGAGGACCGCCACCCCCTGCGGGCCGAGACCCGGGCCGGGCACCAGTACGGCCACCGGCCGCAGTTCGGCCCAGGCGCGGGCGGCCTCGTCGCCGTGCAGGCCGGCCGTGCCGTACTGGACGACGGTGTAGTCGAGGCGGCCGAGCGCCCACTGGAGTTCGTTGATGAACCGGCCGTACAGCGGACCGACCGGGACCGGGGGCGCCGGCATGAGGACCATACGGCTGTGTCCGGCGCGCAGGCTGCGGGCGGCGGCGTGCGGGACGTACCCCAGTTCCTCGGCGGCCGCGTGCACCCGGCGGCGGGTGGGCTCGCTGATCCGGACGGCGCTGGTGTTGTTGAGGACGTAGGAGACGGTCGCGCGCGAGACGCCGGCCAGCCGGGCCACGTCGGCGCTCGTGGGCACGGAGCGCGGCGCGGGGGACGGGGGCGCGGGCGTGTTCGGTATCTGCACCATGACGTACGGCATCCTGGCAGAGGCCGGGGTCCGCGAGCCGGGCGGGGACCCGGCGAGCACACCGGTCGACAAACCGCGTGCGCGGCGGGTCGCGGATTCGCGTACCCGAGTTCAGCGGGTCAGGCGTGCGACCAGGTCGCTCCAGCCCGCCTCCAGCCGCTCCAGCGGCATCCCGCACTCGGCGGTCAGGTAGTGGATGGCGGACGGGTCGAGGTAGGCCATCAGCGTCATGGCGAGGAGTTCGCAGTCGGCCTCCGGTATCGCCTGCCGCAGCAGCAGGATGACGTGGCCGCGCAGCAGCCGCCGGGGGGCGTTGGAGAAGCGGCGGTGCCCGCTCGGCTCGGCGGCCAGCTGCAGTTCCAGCTCGTCCACCGAGCGGCGCAGCAGGGCCCGTCCGAAGGCGTCCAGGCGTTCCACGGGGGGCGCTCCCGGGCCCAGCGGCGGGGGGCCGCCGAAGAACGCGGCCTGGAACTTCTTCTCGGAGTGGTCGAGCAGCGCCATCAGCAGCCCGTTGCGGTCGCCGAAGCGGCGGAAGACCGTGCCCTTGCCCACGGAGGCCGCCGCCGCCACCGCCTCCATGGTCACGCCGGCCGCGCCGTGCTCCGCCACCAGCCGGGCGGCGGCCTCCAGCAGCCGGGCCCGGTTGCGGGCCGCGTCGGCGCGAAGGCACGGGTTCTCCTCGTCGCTTGAGCCCAGCTGGAGCAACTCGGTTCCTTCGAAGGGCTCCTGGGGCGTCGGGAAGGGGGGCAGGCCGGCGGACATGAAGACAGCGTAAAGCATCGGGAACAAAACTGGACCGCGGTCCGGTTAGGGTGCTACAACGTTAAACGGACCTCGGTCCGGTTCGTAACGGCAGTGTTTCCGCACTTTGGAGTTCCCATGTCTGTTCGCATCCTCGCGCTCGTCGGTAGCCTTCGCGCCGGTTCGCACAACCGCCAGCTCGCCGAGGCGGCCGCCAAGCACGCCCCCGAGGGTGCCGAGGTGGTCATCTTCGAGGGACTGGCCGACATCCCGTTCTACAACGAGGACATCGACGTCGAGGGCGCCGTACCGGCCGCCGCCGCCAAGCTGCGCACGGCCGCCGGCGACGCCGACGCGTTCCTGCTCTTCTCCCCCGAGTACAACGGCAGCATCCCCGGCGTCCTGAAGAACGCCATCGACTGGCTGTCGCGTCCCTACGGCGCCGGCGGCTTCGGCGGCAAGCCCGTCGCCGTGATCGGCACCGCCTTCGGCCAGTTCGGCGGCGTCTGGGCGCAGGACGAGGCCCGCAAGACCGTGGGCATCGCCGGCGGCAAGGTGATCGAGGACCTCAAGCTCTCCATCCCCGGCTCCGTGACCCGCTTCGCCGAGACCCACCCGGCCGACGACGCCGAGGTCGTCGAGCAGCTGACCGAGGTCGTCAGCCGCCTGCACGGCCACGCCGGCGAGACCGTCGCCGCCTGACCCGCATCCCGTACGAGGTCCCGTGAGGGGGCCGGAGCCCTTGGGTTCCGGCCCCCTCCGCCGTGCCGGGGCGCCCGGCACTGCGGCCCGCTTCGCCGTGCCGGGCGCCCGGCTTCCGGCCGTCCGGCGGCCGTCTCCTCGCGGGTCGCCGCGACCCGGCGGCCAGGGGCCAGGCCGGTTTGGCCGGTGCCACCCGCCGGACGGCGGGCAGGTTCCGCCGGACGGCGGCGCCCCCGCCGGACGCCGGACGGCGGATCATGACGTCACGAGCCGCCGCGCCCCGCGTGAGGAGACGACATGACCCCGGTACCGCCCCCGTTCGACCCCGAGCTCGCCGCGGCCCTGGATCTGATCAAGGACATGATCTCGCCGGGTCTCACGCTGGAGGACCTCGACGCCGTGCGCGAGGGGCCCGGGATACAGATGCTGGCCGAACTGGACCTGACCCTCGACGGCCACTTCGACGTCGAGGACCGGCTGGTCCCCGGGCCCGAGGGCGCCCCCGAGATCTCCCTGCTGATCTGCCGGCCGGCCGCGCCCGTCCCCGGGCCTCCGCGGCCCGTCATCTACCACGTCCACGGCGGGGGCATGGTCCTCGGCAACAACCGGGTCGGTGTGGACGGGCCCCTGGCCTGGGCGAAGGAGTTCGACGCGGTCGTGGTGTCGGTGGAGTACCGGCTCGCCCCCGAGCATCCCCACCCCGCGCCGATCGAGGACGTATACGCCGGCCTGCTGTGGACCGCGGAACACGCCGGCGAACTCGGCGCCGACCCGGAGCGGATCGTCCTCGCGGGGGCCAGCGCGGGCGGCGGCCTGTCCGCGGCGCTCGCCCTGCTCACCCGGGACCGCCGGGGGCCCCGGCCCCTCGGCCAGCTGCTGCTGTGCCCGATGCTGGACGACCGCAACGACACGCCGTCCGCGCACCAGATGGCGGGCGTCGGCGTCTGGGACCGCACGGCCAACGACACCGGCTGGACGGCGCTGCTCGGCGACCGGCGCGGCGGCCCCGACGTCTCCCCGTACGCGGCACCGGCCCGCGCCGAGGACCTCTCCGGACTGCCCCCGGCGTTCCTGGACGTGGGCTCCGCCGAGACCTTCCGGGACGAGGTCGTCGCCTTCGCCGCACGTATCTGGCAGGCCGGGGGCGTCGCCGAGCTGCACGTCTGGCCCGGCGGCTTCCACGGCTTCGACGGCTTCGCCCCCCAGTCCGCACTCTCCCAGGCGGCCCGGGCAGCCCAGCGCGCATGGCTCCGCCGGTTGCTGGAGGTGTGACACCAGCGGGGGTCGCGCGGCGTCGGCGCGGTGCGCCCGGGGCCGGGTGCGTCGCGCGGCACCGACGCGGTCTGCCCGAGCCCGGACGCATCGCGCGGCGCCCGCGCGGTGTGCAGGGGGCCGGACGCATCACACGGTGCCCGCGCGGCGTGCCCCGGTCCGGACGCATCGCGCGGCACCGGCGCGGTGTGCACGGGTCCGGACGCGTCGCGCGGCGCCCGCGCGGGGGGCCCGAGCCCGGACGCGTCGCACGGTGCCCGCGCGGTGGGCCCCGGTCCGGACGCATCGCGCGGCGCCCGCGCCGTGTGCCCGGGACCGGATGCCCGGTCCCCGGCGTGGGAGAACATCGCGGGCCCTGCCCTCAACGGTGCGCAGGGCGCACCATGGGCGTATGAGAGAGCTGGCCGGGCGGTTGACCGCGTTGGATCCGGATGCCGGGGCGGCCGTCCAGGTGATCGCCTACTTCGACCGACTCGCCGAGTCCCGGGCCGGTCTGGAGGCGCTGGTGCGCGGGGCCGCCGTACTGGCCGGGGTGCCCGCCCGGCTCGTCGACGCCGACCGGCGGGTGCAGGTCCGGGTCGAGGCCGACGGCACCCGGCGGGACACCGACGTCCCGCCGGAGTCCGGCTGGCCGTCCGCCGCGCTGACACCGGACGGCGTGCCCGCCCTGTGGCTGGAACGGCCGCGGGCCGCCCCCAGTGTCGTCGACGCGGTCATCCTCGAACGGGCCGCCGGCGCCGTACGGCTCGTCCTCGACCGCACCCGCGGCCGGGCACCCGCGGACGATCCGGCGCTGGTCGAGACGGTCGTGGACGGCACGGCCACCGAACCGGCCCGGCTGCACGCGGCCCGCCGGCTGGGCCTGGACCCGGCCGCACCGGCCCGCGCCCTCGCCCCGCTGGACGGCCC